>NZ_JAJDJV010000010.1:0-160128 GCF_020567625.1 Enterococcus sp. BWT-B8
CACACTCCTTTTTGGTTGAGTTTAGTCACTTTAATCTTATAAGGTCGTGTGCTTTTTGTATACCTTAAAATCAAAAAAAGTGGGACAATAATCAGATTTTTTTCTAACTATTGTCCCACACTCATTACGATTGCGGAGTAACTAGGTTATTGCGACATGTTTTAAGATGCACGTCTATGTTTCGTGTTATCACTAGTCAAAGATCAATCTAGTTGTAAAGCGTTATCATCCAGGAGATGTCTTCATGGGTAAACAGGCTCGACTTTTTTTGTCCGACCACCAACGACATCCGGCAATTATTTCTCTTTCTTTATTTAGTGGTCTGCATACTGTATTGATTGATGCGGGAACCTTAATAGCATATGAAATGTTGCGATGACATTTTTTCATCTTACCAGATACCCAAGTTCATTATAAAATCTGCCCTTTCTTTATTCTTTCCAAATAAT
Source organism: Enterococcus sp. BWT-B8 (assembly GCF_020567625.1). NCBI lineage: Bacteria > Bacillati > Bacillota > Bacilli > Lactobacillales > Enterococcaceae > Enterococcus > Enterococcus sp. BWT-B8. The sequence goes on from NZ_JAJDJV010000010.1 coordinate 450, forward strand.
CTACATAAATATAACCATGATTAACTAGGGCATGTCTGGAAAGTATAGTGAAATCTGAATTTTCCAGAAATTTTTGGTGGACATCTAGAAAGAAAGCGCAGGCTATGTGGTGCATAGGCGAGAATTTCTAACGACGGGTTCCAGAAAAATAGCGGAAATATTCGTTGCTCATGTTTTCAGACACGTCCTAATTTCTGATATTATTTCTCCACCAAATAATTAGTGTAATGCAAACGCTGATTATTCCTGTTAGAAGAAAGAAAAAATTAGCTATTGTTCCTGTTGAAGGAAATTTATCTTGAACTTGATTTACGGTACTTTCTGACGCTTCATCTGGCTGACTATTACTAGTTGTCTGATAATTATTTGTAAAGACCGGCGTTTCCTTATAGTCCACGGTTGTTATCAAGCCTTCATTTTCTTCTGTTACAGTAACTGTCACCTTTATTTCATGATCGTCATAGGTAATGTTTGGCTGTTCATCATTGACTTCTCTGATGGTATACTCGTAAACTCCTGAGGTCGTGTATTCAAGTTCACTAAAATTGATTATTCCATCGGCATCATTTTGAACTGTTTCAATCACGGTGTCCGTTGAATCGATTAATTCAAAGCTAAACTGATCTGCTGTCAGCTCTTTGCCGGTTAATAATTTTCTGGACTGTAATACAATACTGGCTGTAGTATTAGCATAGCTATTGCTAAAAACAACTTCTCCTTCATAGGCTGCGGCAGCTGTCAACTCACCATTTTCTTCTGTTACAGCAACTGTTACCTTCAATTCATGATCATCATAGGTAATGTTTGGCTGTTCATCATTGACTTCTCTGATGGTATACTCGTAAACTCCTGAGGTCGTGTATTCAAGTTCACTGAAATTGATTATTCCATCGGCATCATTTTGAACTGTTTCAATCACGGTGTCCGTTGAATCGATTAATTCAAAGCTAAACTGATCTGCTGTCAGTTCTTTGCCGGTTAATAATTTTTCAGCTGTTAAATTGAGCAAAATAGAAGTTGATTCATAACCAAAATTAACAATTCCATTATTTGCTACACCTCCGCCTTCTCTAGCCTTATTTCCAGAAATGAGCAATTTTGCTTCTGACTTTAGTGCAGCTGCATTAGCTACTTCTGCATGTAAGTATACCAAATCAGAAAAATCCAAGTCATCTACCGAAATAGGATTAGGCGTAGTACTTAAGGAATATCGAGCTGCAGGATCATCTCTATAATAGGCAAACGCGTCTCCAAGAATTGATACCCTAGGTAAACTTACAGAGTAATCACCTGTCATTCCTTCTGAATAATAGTCATCTCCACCTACGCGATAATCATCCACAACAGCCACTGTGTTGCCAACAACTGACATAGTATCATTAACATAGCTGCTCAGCTCGCCTGTTTGACAAAGCCAGACACCACCACCTTGCAATGTTGCTGAATTCTCTGTAATCAAGCCATTGCCGAAGGTTGCTGTACCATATTGCCCGGCTATGTTACTGATCCCATAAATATAAACACCGCCTCCGCTGCCGGCTGTATTATCAGTGATTTCACCACCTCTTAAAGTGATAGAGCCATTCCTTACAAAAATTCCGCCGCCCACCCCGATACTACTTTCAAAATCTGCTGGTAATCCAGTAGAATTTCTGGATATACTACCACTATTCATTACAAATTCACCAATATTATAAATTCCGCCGCCTCCGTTAGCCCCACTGAGACCATACCCAATATTATCTTGAATACTGCCGCCATTCATTTCAAAATATCCGCCGTTATACACTCCGCCACCAGTTTTACTCTCATCACCGCCGATTGCCCCTCGTATGATTCCCTTATTTAAATAGAAGTTTCCTAAATTATAGATCAATTCACCTTTGCCAATTTCATTGGCATCTACGGTAATAATATAATCATCTGTTGTTTCCCCTAAGATAAAAGTGGCATCTTCAGCTATTCTTATCACTGAATCTGTATCAACCATACTATGAAACAACGAGACGTTTTGCCCATTCGCTACTAATTGAATATTTTGACCAGATTCTATCTGAATTGTAGAGGTCACGTTTATATCTTGGCTGATTTTGATAGTAGTTAAATTGTTATCAGTATCTGCTGCTGCAATTGCGTTTAAGAGCGCCTCAAATGTATCTACACCTTCATTGGAGTTATCAGTGATAACCAAATTTGAGTCATTTTTAGTGTATTCATTTATTTCAAGATTCGTATTTTCATCAATATTTTCAAGAAATTTTCTATCTGCTAATGTATCCTCTGAATCTAAGACATCTGTTTGAACTATGATTAACTCCTCGTGACTATTGGTTGTTGCTTGCGAAGATGATGATAAACCAGTTAATAGAGATACGACAACAAATATTGGGAACATTATACTTAAATGCTTTTTCATAATAACCTCCTGATTTTTTGATTAGCATGCAGTGATTTCCTTGCTAAACATATAATTTATCATCTTCTAAATAATCCGATTTTTTTCGATGTGACTTATTATTATGAATTTGATAAGCTTTATGCTATTGCAGGGAAGAACATCACATAGGCTAATTCTAATAAATATCTATCTATCATTATAAATATCTTCCACATAATGTTTTCCAAACCATTGAAAAAAAATTTGGAAAATTTTTAATAAAATAGATTCTATATCCATCCTATAAACTATTAATGATACCCTTCTCGATTTGCTATTCATGATACATTTGAAGACAAATAAGATAGTTCTCATTAAAAGACCTACCTATCAAAGTATTATCAGATTACCTTAGCTGTTCGAATGTTCGTTGATTAAGTCAATACTCTTCCTGAACAACTTACTGATCGGCTTTATTTGTAATCTTATTTTTTTACGGAATGTATATAGAAAAATAGATCTAGAGCAATATCTGTTCAAAATATCGCTCCAGATCCCTAATTATATTAAAGTCTGCATCAGAAAAAAGTTATTCTATAAAAAAACTAGGGCGTGTCTGAAAAGTTAGTGGCATTCGAATGTTTCAGTGATTTTTGTTGAAATCAAGGAAGAAAACACCGCTTATGTGGTTCATAAGCGAGTATTTATGACGAGGAGTTCAATAAAAATTATCAAACTATTCGCTGCTTGAGTTTTCAGACACACCCTAAATGAATAGATGGGTTAATATTTCTTTTATATCTTTTATTTCAGGTGGAAAATCAAGTAATAGGTAATGAGGAAGGTAAATACTTTCTATTGAAAAGATATCCTTCTTATCAATAAGAAACAAGGTTTCTTCTATTTTATCTGCTTTCTCATTGACTTCAACTATATCTGTAAAAACAGAAAAGTGAATGGTTTCTGATAAAAAATCTTTGATCAACATTTCAGTAACTTGACAATCTATACTATTGCTTGATATCAAGGTAATTGCAGCAAGTCGTCTTTTAAACATGAAAGGACTTAATCGATAGCATAATAATTCAATATGTTTTTCCGGGATGTTCAGACCATATACATTCCATTTCTTGATGATTTGTTTGATCTTCTGATACAGTTTAGGATCGGATTCACTAATTCTCAAAAAATCGGTTGATAATAACGGGTGCAGATTCAATGTTACATCCTTCAAAAAAATAAAAATTGCTGTTAAAAACCAATCTTTAGATGTAAGATCTATAAAAAAAGTTTTTTCAAATAAATCAATCAATCGTTCTACATGTGGATCTTGCAAAAAAACTTTGCGATGAGCAAACAACTTTTCCTGAGACATTGTCTGATCAAATACATGCGTATTGATAATCATTAAAGATAGAACAGAAAATAAATATTCAGACTCAAAGTATTCTCCCCAAATTTCTTTAAAGTTTTTCTCAACAGCTTCTTCAAACTCTATTGGTCGAGGATAGCTCTTGACAGCCTCCAATATTTCCAACGGAAATTCCAATTTTCCAGTAAACAGCTTTTTATCAGCAGCTGTCAAAAGCAACATACCAAAAAAATGTCTTTCACTTTTTGAAAAAGAAACATCTAAACTTTTTTCTGTAGCATAAAGAACATTGTTCGATTTTTCTATTATTTTCTTGTCTCTTCTTATTGTATTCATGCCAAATTGCTTAAACAAAATTGCAGATAAAAATCGAATTCTAATGACATTTCCTATAATTTGATTACCAGAGACTTCTAAATCAAGCTCTTTTAGAAATTTTTCTACATTTTCTTTTACTAAATAGCCTTTAGACACGGAGATAAATTGCTCATCAATAAAATCAATATATTTTTTTTCAGAAGGGACCAGAAAATATTCAAGCGCTTTCAAAAAAAGGGATTGAGCGTAAATTTTATGGCAAAGTGCTTCGCGTTTTTCTAGAGTAAAAAAATCAATTTTATAGGTCTCAGAATTATTTTCCATAATATCAATATCCAGCGTATTTTTTAAGTAACTTATATCATTTCGTACAGTAACTGGTGTGCACTTCAAATTTCTTGAAAGTACCATAATATCAATATATCGTTCTCCCATTAGCAAATCTACCAGCTTAACTGCTCTCAAAAGATTTTTTTCTAAATAACCATAAATCATATCTCTATTCCTTTCTTCAAATATTTACAAATACTTTTTGCCGATTGTCAGCTGAAAGACTAACAATAATTAGTGCTTTAATATTTGTGTTATTACATCGGAAAACCTTCACTTTCTCTGTTTCTGCAGCTTTTAATCTCATGTTTGTAGTTTCTAATTTAGCTCTTCCAGACTATCTTTCACATCCTTGTAAAATTTTTAAAGTTCAGTTGCTCTATCTCTTACTTCTGATTTTTCATATCTGGGAGAACCATTTGACAGCTGCTCCATAAACCGTTATCTTTTTAACTTACTATTGATTAGGTTTTGAAAAAAATAAAAGAGGTGCATTTAACGTCATTTTTATCACTCTATCAATCAGCACAGTGGTATAAATAGATTCGTAGAATACACCATACTCCAAATAACAATTACAGAATATAAGAGAGCAATTCCTATCATAGATATTCCGTGAACAAAATAGAAAGAAAAATGTCCCCCAATTGCAAGAAATATTCCCAGCCACATCATTCTCCAATTTTTTTCAAGAAAAGCAATCTCTCGAAAATAAATATACCGGAAAAAGAATGCTCATTAAAAAGACAGCCTTATTCATCTTGAAATTTTGATAAACTTCCACTGGAGAGTCTGGAAACTACTGTTTTATTTATTGTTAAGATATAATCCCCACAAAAATCAATAAGAATATACTTCCATTTATTTTTTGTTCACTACATAAAAAATCAGCAACTGCAATTACTATCCCAATAATTAAAAATTATAGTTCACAACAATGTTTGATAACTATATCCCCTAACTTCCTTCTTCATCCTGAAAATCCCTTGTGTTTCTCCTTTGAATTTTGATTATCACAATTGTACTATACATACAAAAAAATGGTAACTAATATTTATAAAGACATATATACAATTACTTTTACATAAAGAATAGACTTCACAGCAAATTAATCTGCTGTGAAGCTGAATCATCCAGATACTTCAGCATATCTGCTATTCATTTAATTGGAGAACACTGCTAGTTTGCCAGTTCCACTTTTGTAAAATTTTTAGTGAAATTACCAGTCGCACTGTTTCAGGAACAGCTAGTGGGATGGTATACGAAGCTCTAACAGGAATAAATTTGTCAAAATTTATTTTTATATACAAAGAGACAGCCGTATACAGACGATAAGCTTTAAATGTGTATACATTCAATCTTTAAACGGAGTCTGACCCATTGATCCAGCAGAATGCTGGACGAACGACGATTGCTGCTAATTTATATTGGCGCATCTTATACTCATACAAGACTTGCTCCTGTGCTTTTGGCAAATGCTCGTCGCATATCCAGTAGTCTCATCTATTCTTTTCAAATTCTGTTTTAAAACCCTCAAAAGCCGTGAGCAGCCTCTCAAAAAAATCAAATGAAGCAGAACAAAGAATTCGGAACTATGAAGAATTAAACCTTCTATCACCACACTCATTTCTTTGTTTCTATAAGCAGATACATCCCCTCTAGTTCACTGAACAATCTTCCACGATCTGAATCAACCCATTGCTGAAATCTGTCATTTTTATCACTTAGAAAACTAGGAGTACGCCTGTTCATTATTCATAATAAAAGCTCTATTTTCCTTTTTATGTTACGATATATATAATGATAACGCTCTCTTCCGTGCTCATCTATTTAATTTTCATAATCAGTTAATGCTCGTAGCCGCACTAGCCAAAAGAAGGAGAAGAGAATGGACCTACCTAAAGAAATACCTAAAGAATTGTCAGAACCTGATTATATGTTAACTGAACATTTAGAAATGGCGACCAATTTTTGCAATGAATCGAGTTATTTTCAAAGAGAAAACTTGCATGCGTATTATAGAAGTTTTCATTTGGAAAATCATCATAGCCTGTCACAACTGGGGCGTGTCTGAAAAGTTAGTGGCATTCAGATTTTTCAGTGATTTTTGTTGAAATCAAGGAAGAAAACACAGCTTATGTGGTTCATAAGCGAGTATTTATGACGAGGAGTTCGATAAAAATCATCAAACTATTCGCCGCTTGAGTTTTCAGACACACCCTAATTTTTATCACCAAAGAAGAGGAGGATTTTCTATGAAATTAGGTTTTATTCGTTCGAACTTTCCAGGTGAACGCCGTGTACCTTTGCTGCCAAAACATATTCAAGGTTTTGAAAATGATTTACTTATAGAAACAGGATTTGGAGCTATGCTTGGTATTCCTGATAGTGCCTATGAAGATGCCGGATGTAACGTTTGTACGCGGGATACTGTTTTCCAAGAATCTGACGGCATTTTTTCTTTGAAGTTGATTCAACCATCTGATTACGAAAAAATCCGCCCGGGGCAAATGATTATCGGGTGGACACATCCTTTAGGATCGGGGAAACCTTTCATGGAGCAACAAGCTTATCCCAAAGATTTAATCGTAGTGGATTTAGACAATCGCTTTCCGACAATCTTCCACCAGCAACAACAGTTGCGTGCAGACTGGATTCCCACCAATGTCGTCTATCAAAATAGCTTTTACGCGGGATATGCAGGCGTCTTACATGCTTGTTTGGCCTTTGGCTTATTACCAAATGATCAAGTAAATGCAGCAATATTAGGTTCAGGGAATGTTGCTCAGGGTGCCTTTCATGCCATTTCAAAATTTACTTCAACAGTTCGTATGTTCTATCGACGAACCCTTCCAGAATTTCACACACAGCTCACCTCGTTTGACTTTATTATTAATGGGATTGAAGTCGGTGCCAGCGGACAGCCAATACTGACCTTAGAGGATCAAAGACAAGTCAAACCAGGGACCTTTTTCATTGATGTTGCTGCAGATGCAGGCAATGCCATTGAAGGTAATCATTTTACTTCTTTAGACATACCTATTTATCAGGAGCATGGGCATTACTACTATACTGTACCAAATACTCCGACATTAGCCTATCGCAATGTGAGTGAATATTTAAGCCGGCAGTTTAGCCGATATATCTACCAAAAAGATATTGCTATTTTTAGAGAGAAAATAGTACACGCAGATTAGACGATAAAAGAGATCCTCTCTAAGAGTTGAACAGCTCTCTGTCAAGTTGACAATGGAAAAAATAAAAAATATATTCAAGCTTCACTTGAAATTCCCTTAAGAGAGGGAAGGTCTGGACAAAAGCGATCAGCTCCGAGAATTAAGAAGGACTATCCGAAAATTGTCAAGGAACACGATTCATAAAATGAATAGCTAAGGATTGATACACTGCGCTTCAATCACCTCAACTTCTGCATAGGAAACATACTAGAATTGACAGGCTTCACTAGGATTTCTTTAGCAGAATGGATGAAGTCCTGTTCCCTACTTTGTGAAGGAACTGGAGCTCCTCCTATTTTCAGGAGCCTTCGGCTTAATTCCAAAGGAGCTGCTCCTGCGGCTACTCATCGCAAAAAGAATTTTTGCTTTTGTCCCACTGTTCATTCGGGGATAGGTACGAAGAGCGTTTAGAACTTTTTTTCTGTCCCACACACACTCTCTTATAGGTTAATTTGTAACCTATACGGTGGCTTTATTCCGGATTTCAACCGGAGTAAGTCCGCCGTATCTTAATGTGATTCGATCATTATTATAAAAGTGAATATACTCTTTTAATGTCCTTGGTCAGTACTTCATGGGAATACATAACAGAATAGTATACATACAATAACAGGTAGAATTTGTAAAAATTCTTACCTAGAACAGAAATTAGGAGTCTATTCTTACGCTTCTCCGAATGCCCATCGCATGTCTTTTAGTCATATAAGACATATTATATGTGCAGCCTCGAACAGAATTGCCAGTCCCTCTGATGCAGGAACACCTAGTGGGATGGTATGCGAGCAGACAATCTGAGGAATGTGTATACATTCAATCAATTTTTGGAGGTAGCTGCCAGTCTCACTAAGATAAATAAACTAGTGAGATGGTAGGCAATGCTCTGATTGAAATAAATGGGTATATAGTCATGTTCATCACTAAGAGATTGCTAGTACACTCACTACTTGCAGGCTCTAAATTGTACTGAGCATTTATACGAGAAAATATCGAATCGCTTTGTTCTCCATGGTTCAACGCTATAAGAAGGAAAATCCAAAACCTGATAAAATAGTTTTGAGTTTGAATTTACCCCCAATTTTAGAAACTAATACAGAAAATCATTGAACTAACAGTATTTCGAAGCGTATTCTATTTGTTTAGAAAGCAGCTTCTGCAACTATTGATATAATAGGGTTTTTAGTGAACAATGGGGGAATTAAAATTTTGAGTGCTTGCACTCAGATTTAGTTATCTATACAATAAACTAAAGACTCAGAAGAGGAGGCAGCACTATCTTATGAATAATCACCCATATAATAAAATAACCAGCCTGATTGATGAAATGGAAAAAGTTATTTTAGGGAAACGCGACGTATTACAATTAACTGTGACTGCATTTTTAGCCGGCGGTCATGTGCTCTTTGAAGATATCCCAGGAGTGGGGAAAACATTGATGGTAAAAACCCTCGCAAAAGCTATTCACGGAAAATTCAGCCGGATACAATTTACTCCGGATTTGCTGCCCAGTGACATTCTCGGAATTTCTGTTTATAATACGGTTTCTCAGACATTTGAATTTCATCCCGGTCCGATTTTCACTACTGTTCTGCTGGCTGATGAAATCAATCGAACTACGCCGAGAACGCAAGCTGCCCTACTGGAAGCAATGTCTGAAAACCATGTCACTATTGATAATCACACTTATACATTAGACAAGCATTTTTTTGTGCTGGCGACACAAAACCCAGTTGAGTATGAGGGAACTTATCCCCTTCCTGAAGCACAGCTGGATCGTTTTCTGTTTCGTCTTCAAATCGGCTATCCGGAATTTGACGATGAATTAGAACTTTTAATGAATCAGCAGCAGAATAAATTGGCGCTTGTCCGGCAAGTTCTAAAATTTGAGGAAATAGCTGAGTTAAAACAGTTGGCGGAAGAGGTCTATGTTGATCCCCAAGTTGCCCGTTATGCGCTTCAGCTGGTCCAGGCAACTCGGAATCATGATGGGATCATTCTGGGTATCAGTCCCCGTACAGCAGTATCGTTTTTGAAAGCAGCCAGAGCATTTGCATTAACCGAAGGGCGAAGTTATGTTATTCCGGATGATCTTCAAAGAATCCTGCCGGCTGCATTTGGACATCGTCTGTTATTGAAAGGCGGGTATACTGCGTCTGATGAGAAAATCCAGCAAATTCTGGAACAGATCATTCGACGTGTGCCAGTACCTGTCAGGAAACCAATATGACTTTTTTAAAGATAAAAAACAGTGTAAAGATATTCTCAATTTTATTGTTTTACAGTCTGATCTTTGTTTACACTATCGCCTTTAATAATTCAACGGGATGGATGCTGTTCTTTTTTCTTGTTTTTTTAATGATTGTTGATTTAATCAGTCTATTCCCTTCATTAAAAATGATTAAACTGGAAACAACTGAACTGACGACCTATACTGTCAATCAGCCCAGTCAGCTGACCCTGGAGCTTTTTCGCTGTCAAAAATCTCTGTTGCCCACACCATCTCTGACCATCAGTTTGAAGAAGACTCTGAACAGTTCGTTATATGCTCAGCTTTTTTATATGGGCACAAGAGAGACTTTCAGTTTTCAATGGACTCCAGAGAAGAGAGGAATCTTTAACGAACTACCTCTTTTAGTCGGAAGCACAGATTTTTTAGCTCTGTTTCAAAAGCAGCTTGTTCGGCAGGTTTCCGGTCCATTTATGGTTATGCCTGAGCTGCAAAAGAAAAAAGCCGAACTGATTTTTCAGATCATTTTGACTAAACTTCCAAATTTTAAGAATTCATTTGGCAACCAGACCTTTTCCATTCGAAATTTTCGCTCCCACCAGTTTGGCGACGCACTGAAAACGATCGATTGGAAGCAATCCGTAAAAAGAAATGAACTGATTGTTAAAGAGTATGAACATGAAATTGAACAGGATACTGAATTGATATTTTATGGACAGGATGGATTGAACTTCGAATCGTTGCTCTCTCTCTATTATTCCTTCACTCTTTTTCTAGAAAGACAGATGCCGTTCTCACAGACAATTATTGTAGATTCCCCCATGGAAGCAAGTCATGAACAATTATTTGCGTTAGCTTCCTCCTTCACTGAACATCGCCAGCTGCCGATGTATTCAAATAAAAAACTGATTCTTTTTGCTCCAAGCCTGACACAGGAGCTGGGCGAACAGTTGGAGCTGCTTCAAAAAAATAATACACTGTTTTTGATTACTTATCATGACGATAAGCCCTTCCTCCATTGGAAGGAACAAATAATTGAACTGAAATGGGAGGCTGCTCATGGGTGAGAAAATTCATAAAGGCTGGTTCTTTGCATTGCTTAGTTTCCTGATTCTGATTACAGCCAGCTCGCCTTTTATAGCGGTTTATAATTTAGGGAATCAGTTTTTTTTGAGTGTCATGCTGGGGTTAATCTGTCTGATTACTCTTTGTTTTAATCATTTTCTTATCACAGTTCCATTATATTTCCTGATCTATACTTTTACTTTGTATGTTTATTTTCCTCTGAATCATCTTTTTGGGATTTCATGGGTAAGTGCTTTTTATGACAGTCTTATCCAGTCTTATAATCAGGTAATATCAGGTGAAGTCAGTTATCTGCCAAATACTATCGCTTTGGTCATTATTTTGTTTTTTCTTGTTGCACTGGCCATATTGCTCATTCAGTATGAGCGTATTTGGCTAAGCTATCTGATGATTGTCGGCTATCATTTCATGCTGGTCATCTTCAATAGGCTTCAACTAGGCTGGCCGTTGATTGTTATCACCTGTTTGTCTGTTCTGCTTTATCAATTAAAAAGATATCCTGAAACAGGGAAAGTAATGGAAAAAAGGAAAGCTGGAATTTTTAGTCTCCTGCTTTTAGCTTTCATTGCCGGAAGCTCCCATTATTTTCAACAGAGTTTTCCAGCTATTCAAACTGCTCTATATACTAAAACTAGTTCTGTAAGGAATTTTTTCAACAGTCAGGGCATTTACAACCAAGTCAGTCAATACGGTATTCAATCGAATACACGAACTGGCTTCAGTGATAATGATCAGCAGCTGGGCGGACCTATTATGGATGATCCGACAGTATTGTTTACAGCTCTGCAGACGAAAGCTCATTATTGGCGGGTAGAGACAAAGGACAGTTACACTGGAAAAGGCTGGGAAGCCGCGTCTGCGCCTCCGCAGACCACTGGTAATCCTGGTACACTTATTTTAAGTGATTCAGATTATCAGGGGACATTGGCAACAGAAACAATGATCGCACTAACATTCAGCGACCCTCCCCCTCAGTACCTGCCTCAGCCGTATGGAAAATTTGAGGTAAATCTCGATAGAGTAACTCAAATGGAGTACATTGAAGAAAATAATCGGGTAAATTTATCTCAAATGCCAATTGAACTGGATATTATCTGGCAGGAACCAAACTATCCGGCAGCTGATCTCCAGCTTGTATCAAATGCCATTCCTGAAGCACTTGCTGAGCAGCTGGAATCAGGCTCTGTTATAAATGGAACTTTCAATGAAGCGATGGATCTGCCGCCCGTCACCAGTATAGAATTACCTGACTCTGTTCCAGTACGGGTACAAGAACTGGCTTTAGAATTAACAGAACAGGAAAATGGCTTGTATAACAAAGTGAAGGCAATTGAACATTATTTAAAAACAGATCGATCCTTCCGCTATTCAAAAACAGATACACCGTTCACTCCGAACAATCAAGATTATGTTGATCATTTTCTATTCGATTCAAAGGTTGGCTATTGTGATAACTTTTCTACTTCCATGGTTGTTTTGCTCCGTTCCATTGGTATACCAAGCCGCTGGGCTAAAGGCTTTAATTCAGGAGAACTGATAGAGAATCAAGGAGAATTAAAGGAATACTCTGTTAGAAACAGTCATGCGCATTCATGGCCGGAAGTCTATTTTGAAGGCTATGGCTGGATTCCTTTTGAGCCGACACCCAGCTTCAGCAATCCTGATGTACCAGTTGAAGAAGCTGATGAATCTTCGGAAAGCAATCAGGATTCCAGTACTGTTGAGTCTTCTTCAACAGAAGCACAAAGAATAGAAAACAGCACTGCCGCCTCTTCTGAGGAAGAAGATCCGCAAACAGAAGAAATCACTTCACTGCTTCCGTCAGCTGTATTGAAATGGTTTGCTGCTGGAGCCGTATTGGCAATTGCCAGTTCAGTTTGGTTTTTATTATATTACTATTTCTTTCTGATAAAATTTAAAGTCTATCAGTTTATCAGACCTGCCAATTTCGCAGGGATGTATCAGCTGATTTTAAAGCAGGCAGAAAAAACAGAGTCCAGAGGTTCCACCGAACCCCTGAATCAGTATGCCGTTCGCTTTGAAGAAAATTATCCGGAATTTGAGGGAGTTTTTATTTCCTTAACACAACTCTATGAACAGGCAATTTATGGGGGAATTGAACCGAATCGAAAAACCTCTGAGCATCTACTGATACAAGCCATTACTATTTTTACAAAATTCAACAAGAAAAGACAGCGGTAGGCAGTTCCGCTGTCTTTTCTCATAATGTATGCTCCTCTCTATCTGCTGATACGTCAGAAGCATACAGCCGATTCAAATCAAATGCCAGCTTTTTAAACTACACAAAGCGGCTTTTGTGAAGGTATTCTTTTCCATCAATAAATAAAAGCAGAGCAGGATCAGAAAAGATATTACAGGCCAAAGACACCTGCTGTACCTCTCCGCCATCAACTTCCCCCAATGCTATTTGAGGATACGCTTCAAGCAGTGCTTTTAGTTTAGGGAAAACAGCATGACAAACCGAGCAGTTCTGCTGAGAAACATACAGAAAAGCAAATTGATTATTTTCAATAAATAAATGTACCTCTTCAATTGTATATAATTGGGTCCATTTGCTGTCCTCTCTTTTCTATACCTGCATTCCATTTTTTTCATACTTAATATAGCATAGATGTACAAAAGACCTGTAAAAAGTGCTTGCTGTTTCATTTTTTCCTTAACAATAATCAACAATTACTTTCAATTTTGTTTTTCAATCAGTTCGAGAACCTTTGCCACTGTTTCTCCTCCATTTTGAAGATTTTTGCGAACATTTGTCATTGCTTCCTGAAGCGTAATCGGTGCAGAGATCGTATCAATCACAAGATCAAACCCTGCCTCATAAATATCATGAAGGCTTCCAGCTACACTGCCTACAATGGCAATGACAGGCTTCCGGTGTTTCTGAGCCGTTCTTAAAATCCCAACAGGTGCTTTTCCTGATAGTGACTGATGATCTATTCGTCCTTCTCCGGTTATAACAAAATCGGCCGCTTTAATTTCTTCTTCAAGATGCAGCAGACAGCTGATTGTTTCAATACCGGGAACAAGCTTGGCCTGACAGAAAGCAGCCAGACCGGCACCCAATCCTCCGGCAGCTCCTCCGCCTTTTAAATGAGAAACAGATTGCCCGCAATATTCTGAGATTTTATCCTGAAGATGATGCAGGGACTGATCCAATAATGCCAGTTCATCTTCTTTGGCTCCTTTTTGACTGCCAAAAATATAGGAAGCTCCCTGTTTCCCGCAAAGAAGATTCTCTACATCAGTCAGTCCTATAAAAGTAGTTTCAGCAATTCTCGGATCAATATTTTTCCTGTCAATCGTATGTATATTCAGCACGCCTGATGCACCAAATCCAACTTCCTGTCCTGCCGCATCTTTAAATGAAATCCCCAATGCCTGAGCCATTCCTACTCCGCCGTCATTGGTTGCACTGCCGCCCAATCCAATATAGATTGTCTTCACTTTTTCATCCAGTGCAAATTTAATCAACTCACCCGTTCCATAGGTTGTTGCCATAAATGGATTTCCTGTTTCATTTTTAATTTTTGTCAGTCCGGAAGCTTCAGCCATCTCGATAATTGCCGTCTCATCATCCAAAAGACCAAATACAGCAGAAACTGGAGCTCCTTCAGGACCGGTTACCTGTTTCTTAATGCGTCGACCAGACAGTCCAGTCACTAAAGCCTCAACGGTCCCTTCTCCTCCATCAGCTATCGCAACTTTTCGAACAGCCAATGCCGGATTTCCTCTGAAAAGTCCTTTTTCTATATAGCCTGCAGCCTCCATAGATGTTGCGCTGCCTTTAAATGAATCTACAGCAATAACAATTCGCCTGTTCATTTTATCTTCCTCCTCACTGAATAATCTTTTATTCCAGAAAAATATATTCAGTTACCCATACACCCCTATTCTACTATCTTCTTCCAGCGAATAACACCTTTTGCTTTTATTTATAAAAACGGACAGAAAAAATATACTTTACCTCGTTTAAGATAAAAAAAGAAGGGGCTATGACAAACACTCATGAGGGTTTTTGCCCTCATGAGTGTTTGTCCTGACCTCTTCGTTCATCCGCTTACTTTGCACGCTTCAAATACGTACCTTCCTGTGTATTGATTTCCAGCTTCTCCCCAGATTCAATAAAATCAGGAACGTTAACAACCAGTCCTGTTTCCATTGTTGCAGGTTTACCGGAGCCTGTTACAGTTGCACCTTTGATAGACGGCTGCGTTTCTGTCACAGTTAATACAACAGTTGTCGGCAGTGTAACACCAATTACTTCTGATCCATAAAACTGAATTTTTACTTCCATGTTTTCCAACAGATATTTCAATTCCTCTTCAATAGAGTCAGTTGGAATTTCGTATTGCTCGTAGGTTTCCAAATCCATGAAAATTGCCATGCTATCCTGACTGTATAGATACTGAGCAGGTTTTGTATCAATATGCGCTTTTTTCACTTTATCATCTGGGCGCATTGTCGTTTCAGTTGTGGCACCTGAACGAACGTCCTTCAGCTTCATACGCATTACGGTGTTTCCCTTACCAGGTTTGTGATGGCTGGCTTCCATTACCTTAATTAATTTTCCGTCTTGTTCAAACGTCATGCCTGACTTAAGATCACTGATTGCAATCATTCTATCATTTCCTCTTTTCTAAAAAATAATCTCCACCCATTGTAGCAAATTACAGACCGTTAATCTAGGGAATATACAAAGAGAACGTGAAATTCTCATGACTGGATAAATTATTTTCTCCTATTTCTGGAATTTTCAACTGTTTCCAACAGAGTTTCACCTGCTTCCACATCCCTCAGTCTTTAATTTCCCTTATAGTAATAAAGGCAGATTATTTCAGGAATTTCTGCTGCAGAAAGGCACTCCTTCAGTAATTGGTTTCCCACTTCAATTTCAAATGCTGCTTCCCTATTTTCTCTAAAAACAATATAGCCCAAGCCTGAATAAGCAAGCTTCACAAGCTGCCTCTTCGGAAATAAGTCAAGCAATCTTCAAAATATGAGGAGTTCCAGGTCCTTCACCGAGTAGGTAACAGGACTTCATCTACTCTGCTAAAGCAATCCTAGTGAAGACTGTCGACTCTCGTATGTTTTATACGTAGAAGTTGATGTGATTGAAGCGCAGCGGAGTGTATCAATTCTCAGCTTCAATTCAAACAATCTGACTATCTATCACAAACCTCTCTATAAATATTTATAAATTCTTCGCCGATCAGCTTGAACGATCCTTCTTTCTGGTTCATGGATAAAAAACAACATCACCAATCTAAAAATATATTACTACTCTCTGCTTAATAATTATCTTTTCAGCTCTCTTAGTGCCAGCGCAAAGTTGCCGACTGTGGCACTTCCATTTTCAGATATTGCCGGATTCACGATATAATTGTCCAAATCTGGAACATCAACATAGCCATTATTCAGCTCTGTAAAAATTGAGCGGACTTTTTTCATCAAATGATCCTGCTGCATAACACCTCCGCCAAAAATAATTTTTTCCGGTGAAAAATTCAGTCTTGTATTGAAAGCCAGCTGTGCGATGTAATAGGCTTCGATCTCCCAGATAATATGTGTTTCATCCACTTCTTCCCCTTTTATTCCTGTTCGGGCTTCCAGACTGGGACCTGAAGCCAACCCTTCAAGGCAATCTGCACCATGGGAAGGACACACTCCTTCAAAATCCATGTCCAGAGGGTGGCGTTTAACAAAAACATGACCCATTTCCGCATGAGTAAGGCCTCCAATAAATTCCCCATTTTGGATGGCTCCGCCGCCTATTCCTGTTCCTACAGTAAAATAAACACAGGAGTTAGATTCAACTGCTGCCCCTTTCACGTATTCACCAAAAGCGCTGGAATTCACATCTGTTGTCAAAAAAATAGGGAAGTCAAAATGTTTCCTCAATGCCTTCAGAATATTGAATCCTCGCCACTCCAGTTTAGGGGTAGCCAAAATCTTTCCATAATCACTGGAATCAGGATTTACATCGACCGGACCAAAAGAACCGACGGCAATTGCTGAAACGGTATGTGCCGAAAAAAATGCAGCAACCTTTTCCATTGTCTCTTCTGGATTACCAGTAGAGAACACAACGCTCTCCTGGACTTCAAAGTCAGTGTTCCCAACTGCACAGACAAACTTTGTTCCACCTGCTTCAATACTGCCTAATAAAATATCACTCATTTTTTATCCTCCATTTTCTAAATAATTACTACTATTATCTATACGGAAAAGTCTAGACATTTACTCTATTATTTTAACGTAAAAGAGTTCAGCTGTCCTGCTTTTTTACAGATTCAACAAGTTTTCTTTGTCTTTGAGACTTATTGCCATGCATTTCGCTTCACTCCGTACTATACTTAAAGAAAATAAAGAATGAGGTGAATAAAATAATGACTATCTATGATTTTGAAGCGACACTGGCAAATGGGGAAACGTACACATTGGATAAATATCGCGGACAACCTATGATTATTGTTAACACTGCGACAAAATGCGGATTAGCTCCTCAGTTTGAGCAATTAGAAAACCTTTATACAACCTATAAAGATAGTGGATTAATTGTACTGGGCTTTCCTTCAAACCAGTTTAAGCAGGAAGTGGAAAACAGTGAGGAAGCTGCTGAAGCCTGCCGGATAACTTACGGTGTAACATTTCCCATGCATCAGATTTGTCATGTCAACGGTTCAGAAGCATTGCCTCTTTTCAACTATTTAAAAGAAGAAACCAAAGGCACACTGGGCAGTGCAATCAAATGGAATTTCACTAAATTCCTAATAAATAAAGAAGGGACGGTCGTGAAGCGTTATGCACCACAGACAAGTCCTGAAAAAATGGTTGCAGATATTGAGAAAGTATTGGCTTAAGCTTTCCTTATTCTTGGTTAAGTGAAAAAATCAAAAAAATGTACTTGATACAATGAACGGAATATTTAGGGCATATCTGAAAACTATTGGGGAAATAAGTTTTCAGACGCCCCCTAATATAACTGTATTTAGAAGTTGGCAGGGTTTTACAACTATCTGCAGCAAAAAAATAGTTTAGGCATTCAAGCTGTAATGCAGCTTCTTTTAAAATAAATACTGTTTCCACAAATTTTCTTGAAATTATTAGGCTGAACATGTGCTTGTTCCTAAAGAAATAATTATAATTTTTACAGAAACAGCCCTATCAACACCACTGCCAGTCCAATCTGGATAAGTCCGACAGACAAACCAAAAATCAAAAAACGCTTACCTTCTTTAAAAAATTTTTGGAAATCCAATCTCAGCCCAATCGCTGCCAATGCTGTGATTTCAACCCAGCTGCTGATAAAATGTGCGCCTGATGCCAGCTGTTCAGGCAGATGAACCAAACTGTTGAGTATACAGCAAATTAGAAAGCCCAGCACATACCAGGGAATCGGCAGCTTTTTTTTTACAACTCTTTCCGCTGCGGCATCCTCACTTGGGCAAGCAGCAATCCTTCCAAAGATATAGACAACAACAACCAGCAGCATAATGCGCATGATCTTAAACAGCATTGCCAACTGAGCACTCTCTTCATTAATCATACTGGCACTGGCGACAACCTGCCCCACTGATTGCAGTGTTCCACCAATCAATGCACTTCTCCGCAAAAGATCACTATGGTAAAGAGCTGTTCCTATCAGCGGCAGCAGCAACATCATCACCGTGCCCAATAAATTAACCAGTGTAATAATCTGTCCTTTTTCATCTTCTTTTGCATGAATGACCGGTGCAATCGAAGCAATTGCTGAAGAACCGCACACCGCATTACCGCCTGCCATCAACAGTACCATACTTTGGGAAAATCCGAGTTTCTTCCCGATAAACAACGTCCCGCAAATCGTTCCTGTCATAATCAACAAAATAAACCCGACACCCTTAAAACCAATTTCACTGATTGTCTGAAAGGTAACAGTGATTCCCAAAAGAACTACTGAAATTTCCAACAGTCTGCTCTCTGAAAATTTCGTTCCCGCTTCTAATTTTGGCTGCTTAAACAATGTATTTCCTAATAATATTCCCAGTAAAATAGCAATAGTGGCAGCTCCAAGTGTCGGCAGCCAAATAGCCGCTATCTTGCTGAGCAACGCAACTGAGAATGCAACGCCCAATCCAGGCAGTATTTTCTGTATACCATGTCTGCTGATAAACCTGCTCACTTTAAAATACCTCCTGATGTTCTCAATAATCCTATTATACACATTTCATTCCCATTTAGAATAAGCAGTCTCAGAGAATATTGTTTTTAGGACTGCAAAACAAAAATATCATCTGCTGAGTAACCAGAAGTTTAGAAACTCAACAAATGATCCATTCATTCTAATTAAAAAATTTTTTTCTATATCTATCAGTCTATTTTTTATGAACTGCTTTTCTGCCTACAATCACAGAAATAATCAACGCAATACAAACCAGTACGATAAAGATAAACAATGTCGGTTTATAGCTGTTCGTCATTTGATGAACTGTTGACAGTAAAATAGGTCCTACAATCCCGGCTGCTGCCCATGCAGTAAGGATGTAGCCATGAATCGCTCCCAGTTCTCTTGTACCGAAAACATCGCCGATATACGCCGGAATAATTGAAAAGCCTGCACCGTAGCAAGTCATAATCAAACAAATCAGGCCTACAAATAAAATAGGTGCTCCGGAAAGATAAAGAGTTGTTAAGGCTGCTGCATTAACAATGAAGACCATCGTAAAGACTTTCGGCCGGCCAAACCTGTCTGAAAGAGTTGCCCAAAACAAACGTCCGAGACCGTTGAAAATTCCCATAACACCAACCATTGCTGCAGCTGTCTGATCAGACATTCCAATCATTTCCTGTGCCATTGGGGAAGCTGCTGAAACGATTCCCAAGCCGCAGGTAATATTTAAGAATAACGTTAGCCAAAGCATCCAGAAATTAGATGTGCGGAGAGCTTCATTTGCAGTAAGACCTTCTCCTTCAGTTTGGATCGGTTGTCCAGCCTGATTTTTCTCCTGATGTTGAACCATTCCCTGAGGTGTCCAGCCTTTAGGCGGCTTCTCAAGATAACGTGAAGCAATAAACATAACAGAAAAATAAAGAGCGCCCAAAATATAAAACGTATTGGAGACACCAACTTTTCCCATTAAGAACTGTGCAATCGGACTGGTTACCAATGAAGCAAATCCAAAGCCCATGATAGCAAGCCCTGTTGCCAACCCTCTGTGATCCGGAAACCAGCGAACCATTGTTGATACCGGAGTCACATAGCCCGATCCCAAGCCAATTCCGCCAATTAAGCCATAGGAAATATACAGCATTGGCAAGGACTGAACCTGAATTGCCAACCCTGTCAGCGCTATCCCAGCTCCAAAGAAAATAGATGCGACCATCCCCGTTTTTCTGGGACCATAATGCTCAACAAATTTCCCCATAAATGCTGCCGATGTTCCTAAACAAAAAATAGCAATGCTGAAAGCAAACGAAATGGATGTTGCTGACCATTCAGTCAATGCATTAATCGGTTTTGTGTAAATACTCCATGCATAGGCAGAACCTATGGATAAATGAACAGATACACCTGCTAAGGCAATCAGCCACCGATTTTTCACTTTATTCACTTACAAACCTCTCCTTATCCTTGATATACTTTTGTCATAAACACATTGACTCTGGTTTACAATTCGACATCTTACTGACAATAGGTCTTTTATTTGAAGAACGTACGTGACAGTAAACTTGAAATCATTATCCCATACTCCACTGAAATAGTCTCCCAGATTGGTAAAATAATTGATATGCTTTTTCGAATAAAAAAATTAACCGATTTCATGCTCCTTTTTTTCTGGACCTCTTCGTTCAAAACGACTCTTTGAATTTACCCCCAATTTTAGAAACTAATGCAGAAAATTATTGAACTAACAGTCTTTCGAAGCGTAGTTCATTTGTTTAGAAAACAGCTTCTGTAACTACTGATATAATAGGGTTTTTAGCGAAAAATGAGGGGATTCAAAAAAAGACTCCTCTTAACTTAACAGCTTGCTCTCAGTATTGATCTTTTCACCCATTCTTCAATAAGCTGATCATCAAAATACCCATAGTTATGCAAGAAGCTCCAAGGATAATCGCTCTTCGTTCCTTTTTACTTTTGTCAGGTTTAAATACAATCAGTCCTGCAAACAATGAAACTAAAACAGCAAGTTGAGAAATGGTAAAGCTTTTCCCTACCCCAAGACTTGGTATAACTAAAAACAGACTGACATTTGCGATGCTCCAGGCTAAACCAGTTGTCATATTTCTGAGAATGTACACTCTGTTCATTATTTTTATCTGTGATAAATTCATTAAATATGAGGCAGTAAACATTCCAATTGATTGGGGAAAAATAATTGCTTCTCCAGATATATCAAAAAATCTGGGCAAAATAACATACACTGTCAAGGTCAGAGAAGAGAGTAACAATTTCAACAGCGGCTTCTTTTTTAGACCTGCTTGTTCTTCCCCCTTCTTTTCATGGTAATTTGTCAAGTATATTCCAGTTATAATAATTCCAATGCTTAGTAGTCCTACAGCTGTCATCGCCGCATTTGACCATTCATTGAAAAAAACAGCCGCCGCAATTGTCGTTCCAATTAATTGGGTACCATTGGAAATGGGCATCGCTTCTGAAACCGGTAAATCTATAAAGGAATGGAATTGCAGGTATTGTCCCCCTGACCAAAAGGCTCCAGATAGAAAACCTGTTATAAAAACAAGTTCAGTCCACTCCGGTTTTATCCATAAAAAAAAGCCAATACCGAACAGTAAAGCAGTTGTTGCTGTTCCTAATAACTGCTCATTAGGTTTTCCTTTGCTGAGTTGAGCAATCACAGGCATCAAACCCCAGCCTAAAGCAGGAAGCACTGCCAGAAAAATCGTCATTTATTTCCCTTCTTTTCTAAGAAAAAGCCTTATTATATATGTTCATATACCATAATAAGACTTTTTCTGATTTTATTTGCTTATATTTGATAATCCAGAAAGAGTACATAAACATGATTTTATGAAGAAACAAACCTGAAAAATAATTATATTCCAGTTTTCAGGCAGTCCTAATTCATATCTTCACTTCCATCTGTTAAAGTCAACATCAGCTATTGTTAAAAATTTGGAAACATCTGCTGATTATAGGCAATCTTTTGGCTGGGTCTTGAGATTTTAAGTATTTAAAAATGGCTCTATTTTTCCGTTTTTCGGAATCTGGATTATAACGTGAATACCGGATCATGGGGAGTAACAAATTTTCTGCTATTCTTTATCTCCCCTTGCTGTCTGTCTGGTGTTACAACAATTAATGTGTCATCTTTCCCCCGATCTTTTAATAAAGAGAGATTTATTTCAGCAATCAAGTCACCTTTTTGAACTCTTTGTTCGTTGGAAATCACCAATTTAAAAGGATATCCTTTCAAATCAACAGTATCAATCCCCATGTGAATCAATATGACTTCCCCTCTATTACCCGTTAAAGTTATCGCATGCTTTGTCGGAAAAATATTAGTGATAGTCCCGTTACATGGTGCAAAAACTTTCCCGTCATGATTAACTATGGCAAAACCATTTCCCATCATTCCAGAAGCAAAAACTTCATCTTTTACTTTGCTAATTGGTATCAGTTCTCCTGCTGCAACTGCATTTAATGTTTGTTTTCTGCTAAATAAACCCAATCTATGCACATCCTTTTATGCCAAAGTTGGCCAGTAGTCTTTATTTGCCTCAATCATTTCATCCAATACCAGTTTAGCGACTCTGGCATTCGGCACCGTTTGATTCAACGTAAAAGCCTGCAAAGCTTTTTGATACGAGCCTTCAAAATATGCATCTACTAAAAGCTTTTCTGCAGCAACCTGCGCTTCCATCAACCCTTTATGAAAATCGCAAATCGGTTTTCTTAACGAAACAGGTTCAGCGCCTGTTGCACCGACATAGGCCGGAACTTCTACTACTGCATCTGAACGAAGATTGGGAATTGCTCCCTGGTTCGGTACAATCAACATAAATCTACGATGTTCGTCATTTAGTATAGAGGTTGCCATATCAACAATGTATTGACCATGCTCCCCAAAATTAAAATTTAAAACATCCTCAGTAACGCCCAAACGTATTTTCTCAGCCATCTCTTTAGTATTCTTCTCTCGTCCATCCATTACCATATTTGCGCGTGTATAGTTTTTATCCGCATGTTCAACGACCATATCAGGATATAAATAATATTCTAAATAGTTGTTGGGAATATTCGTCGGAAAATTTTTAGTAATCACTGACATCATATTAAATGCTTCCTGCCACGATTGATCCCCTGCATTAAAATCAGCAACCTTCATCGTCTGAGTCTTCAATTTCTCAATAATTTCCGGCATCACATCCCGCCCCAAAGATTTATCATAAATCTCTGTATACCAGCCGAAATGATTCAATCCATAATAACCAGGTACCCATTCTTTACGATTATATCCATAATTATCTGCAATTGTTTCTTCTATTGAGATAGTCATGTCACAAGCGTTAATCATATTAATTTCCGGATATTGACGACGAACAGCTTCTGAAACAATGGATTCCGGATTCGTATAATTTAGAATCCATGCTTCTGGTGCAAACTGCTGTACATAGCCAACAATCTCAAGCAACCCTCTCATAGATCGCATTCCGTAAGCAAAACCGCCTAAACCGCATGTTTCCTGTCCTACCAAATCATATTTCAAAGCAATTTTTTCATCCTTTTCACGCATTTTCATACCGCCCACACGAATTTGTGAGAAGATAAAATCACAGCCTGTAAATGCCCGCTGAGGCTCTTCCGTTGATACCAGCTTGACCTTTGAATGTCCTTCTTTTTTTAACATAAAATCAATAATCAGATACATATCCTCATTACGTTCTTTATCAATATCATATAAACGAATTTCTGAAATCGGTAATCTGTCCGCATTGTTTAATACAGCTTGAATAATTCCCGGTGTATACGTGCTTCCGCCGCCTGCTATTGTAATAATCTGCTTTTTACTCATTCTTAACTTCCTTCCTCACTGTTCCAATAATTTAGTAAATTCTGCCATCACATAGGTTACTTCCAATCCGATAATGACTTGATAATTTTTTTCTGTCGGCTTAATAATACCGCTTACCCCGATTTGTTTAATACGCTGCTCATTCACAAGATCAGAGTCTTTTACTTCTACCCGTAAACGTGTATTACAATTGTAAGCATCCTCGATATTTCCTGATCCGCCAAAGGCATCCAGCATTTTTTTTGCCATATATTCATAGTTCTTACTGGACAATGACAACGCCTTTTCCTCCTCTTCAACACGTTCAACGCCATATTCTGTTGCTACTTCACGACCTAAGGTTGAGATGTTTTTCTTCTTTATAACAAAATAAAAAGTAAAATAGTAAAGACAAAAGAATACCAGTCCGATTGGGATAATCAGAATAGCATTTGTAGCAATCCTGAAATTAATGAGGTAGTCAACAATACAGGCGCCAAAAGTAAAGCCGATTCGAATATTAAACATATAGCAGACCATTCCTGCCAGTCCAGCAAACAAGGCATGAATAACATACAATAATGGTGAGACAAACATAAAGCTGAATTCAACTGGTTCAGTTATGTTGGCGATAAATGAAGTGGCTGCACCACTTCCCATAATCCCTTTTACCATTTTTTTATTCTCTTTAAATGCTGCATGATAAATGGCCAAACAGATAGCCGGTACACCAAACATCATAACTACAAAGAAACCTGACAAAAACAAGCCTGCCTGTGGATCTCCATTAATAAAACGAGTCATTTCACCTCTGAACACATCACCTGAAGGAGAAACATATTCTCCTAAATCATAATAAACATAAGTATTTAGTACATGATGAAGCCCAAACGGAATCAATAAACGATTTAAGAACATAAATATCCCTACACCAAAAGCACCCATATTTACAAGCATTTTGGCAAAATTGTCAATTCCCATTTGAATAATTGGCCAAATAAAACCCAGAATCACTGCAGAACCTGTCTGTAAAATCATGACCATAGTCAGCGGAAATTTCTCACCGGCAAAATAGGAAAATACCATTGGCAACTTTTGTTCTTTAAAATGATTATAGGTCCAAGCTGCAACTAACCCTGAAATAATACCGCCAAATATCCCCATTCCTATCGTCGGGTCCATAATAGCTAAGCCCGCTTTTAAAGTTGCAATTGCCAAAAATCCAGTTAACGCAGGTATCCCTTTATCTTTCGTCTTAACAAACCCCAAAGTAACTCCTATTGCAAATAAGATATCCAAATTACCAAACACTGCATTCCCTGCAGCTCCCAGAACTGGAATATTCAGCATATCATCTGCCGATACTCTGAGAATTAACCCGGCAAGCGGCATAGCTGCTACGGGTATCAGCATCGCTCTTCCTAATTTCTGGATATTTGTTTTAAAATTTAACATTTTTTATTTCCTCCTCGCTGTTTATAAATCCTTATAAGTAATCAGTTCTATCTCCTTGTCTGTTCTCACCGTTTCGGCAAAATCAGAATGAATTAGAAATTCAACTTGGTTAACTCTTGAACGCACAAAGCTTGAGCCATTCAATAATTCCTGATCAATATAGGCGGCATGACACATAATTTCTGTTGTTCGTGCTGTTCTCAGTTGGTCAAGCAGTTTTTCGAGGTATTCTTCCATAGACTCCTCAATTTGCCTTTCTGAAAAATCTTCTGAACCAACATCATCAAAATACCTTTCAAAATAGTCTACGTGCTTCACCTCATCTTTCCGTTCAAAATTCCCCCTTACCGGCAACTCATATTTTTGAGCCAAAGCAACAACAACCTTTTGATTTCCTCCAAACGTATGGGTATGATGGTGACTGTCAAGATGTGTCGGTGTAATCCCTGCTGCAAAAACCTTTTGAATTTGCGCATTCCATTCCTGATACAATTCTTCTTCATCAATCATAAAAGGCTGCTCATAAAAATTTAGAGGCTTAAAAGAATCTCCGTCTACAATCGTTTGCAGATTTTTCAGAATCGGCTTCCCGCAGGTTAATGTTAAATGTACACCTACTCCCAGCTCCGGAAGCTGCTTTTTAAGCTCAACTGCTTGTTCAAATCCCGGCATATTTGCCATTAGGGTTGTCGATGTCAAAACCCCCTTTTGATACGCATCAATAATTCCATAATTCACCCCTCTGCTGTAACCAAAGTCATCTGAATTAATAATTACTTTCCCCATCTTTTTCTATCCTTTCAATAATAAAAATAGCCCCACTAAAAAGCTCAAACGTCTTTTTAATGAGGTTGTGCCTGCTTAAAGTAACACCCTGCGTCTATTTAATTCTCCCTATATGAATAGCTAAATATGCCGTTTCATTCTCTTGCATATTTACCTGATACTGCTTTTTAATTTCATCTGTAATCTTAGCGGCCAATTTATAATACTGGCTTTTTTTGAATGATGAATCAAAAAATTCGAACGATTCTTCTTCTGATAAAACTTCCTGATAAATCAGCCTCTTCGCTAAAAACTTCAAATGGATTAATAACCGATTATAAGAAAGAGAATTTTTATCCAATTTCATTCGACTTTCGATTTCAATTAAATTTAGAGTGAAGCTTGTAATTTCCATAATTTTTAAGCCGTTCAAACTATTTTTTTCACCCAGCTCAGAATTAATGATATGCATCGTAATAAATCCAACTTCGTTATTTCCCAACTCGGTCTCATAGCGTTGATTTAATTTTTTTACAATATCTGTTGCCACCTGAAATTCATCTGGATAAAGAAGTTTCATTTCCGGAAGCATAATTGCAGTTACCTGCGAGTCTTCCTTTTGCCTTTGAATAGCAAAATAAATATGATCTGTCAAAGTAATATATATACTGCTGTTCAACGGAATATTGATTTTCATTTTGATATATGAAATCATCTCCTCCGCAAATTCAATGTATTCCAGCGGAATCTGTGAGACCATTTCGCTAAACATTTTAATGTTCTCTTTTGAGTCAAGGGTAAAAAATTTATCTGCTGTTTTTTCATCAAAAATCTCACCGGATTTTGCAGAAAAGCCGATTCCTTTTCCCATAGCAATTTTTTCTATACCATTTTCTTCAATCAGCACTGCGTTATGATTAATTTTTTTCACTATACATTGCATGAGTTCTGCCCCTCTTTTCTGAAATTTGAAAATGAAAAAACGACCTAAGGAAAATAATTTCTCCTTAGGTCGTGCCTAATCGAATTAGTAACACCCTATCTACGCCTATAATCTACCATTAAATGAGAGCGCTGTCAAATATTTTTCGTTGAAATTGGAAGATACCTTCCTCAAAAAAGTACAGCTTTCACCAATACCAAACAGCTTTGATTTAAAGTACTTTTCTTATTATGTTTCACTATACCCTTATATGTTAAGCATTATTGTAAACAATGGAGAAGATTATTGATGAAGGAAAAGTAAGAAGTTGTTCAAATAAAACTAGAAAAACAACGCTTGATCAAAGGCTGCGTTTACTGCTAAAGTTGCCGTGAGAATTAAATTGTAACAACAAGATATCTTTCTTTCTAACAGTGCCCGTCAGTATCTAATACAAACTGCGTTAAAAGAGCTGCCCTTTCATGTTTCTTAATTATGTAAAAGAGGAATCATGGGAAACAGTGATCCCATACACTTTTTCTCTTGTTTTCCAGCTTTTTTTGATATAACAACGCCTTCCATCAAAGCGAAAGGTCGGTATATTTCTTTGTCAAATCACTAAAAAAGAGAGTCAAAAATAAAGAATAAATAACACATGTTATCTAAATGATTCAGAATCAAAAAAACAAATCAGGAACAACTGAAAATAAATAAGGAATTGACGGATGAAGTTACTAAGAAAGATCAGTTTATAAGCCTGCACATTGGAAAATAATATGCCAAAGCTAGTGGGGGTCTAAACATGGGCTTAAAAATATATTGTGCCGAACGGCAGTCAGCTAGAGTTGGAGATGGAGGAACTATGTATTACAGGAAAATAGATAGTGAACTGGAATTTTTTAATTTAATCATTAGTATAACTTTGAAAGAGAGATAGCAAAATAGCTAAAGCAGATATGCTGTTCCAAAAAATTGAAATGTTAAAACAAGATTATAAAGATCATTTCAAAAAAGATATCCCTGAGAAAATAATCAGAGGGTGGGAATCCATTAAACATACTTGATCATCATGAAGAGTTAGAAAAGGGGGTAAGAGCTATGGATAGCGAAGTTAAAAATACAATTGCAACTAATACTCCTGTCACAGAATTATCTGACGAAGGTTAGAACAGATTGATTTTTAACATTTGAACCTTGCGAGCTTTGAGTACTTTTTCTATACCCAACGGAAGGTTATCATGCTGAACAGGATTTTGGGAGACATTCAAAACAACATAGCTCTAAAACATGAAGACTACAAGCAAGGCATGAAGTACAGTTTTGGAGACATTCAAAACAGCATAGCTCTAAAACCATGCTTTCGCATGTTTTCACAATAATTAAGTTTTGGAGACATTCAAAACAGCATAGCTCTAAAACGATGTACCAGTAGAATTTATGGATATGATAGTTTTGGAGACATTCAAAACAGCATAGCTCTAAAACGCTCATACGCTAGATTAGCAAAAGAAAATGGTTTTGGAGACATTCAAAACAGCATAGCTCTAAAACAACGCTTGATAATAACGTCTAATTTTGTCCGTTTTGGAGACATTCAAAACAGCATAGCTCTAAAACTATTGGGTAGTTTGGTATGAGAAATGGAGGGTTTTGGAGACATTCAAAACAGCATAGCTCTAAAACGCAGGCGCCGTAAATTGCGCCCCGCCAACTGTTTTGGAGACATTCAAAACAGCATAGCTCTAAAACCCTGTTCTTCTGGTCTATCATCATAGATAAGTTTTGGAGACATTCAAAACAGCATAGCTCTAAAACCATTCTTCGTTAAAAGATAAAATTCTAGCTGTTTTGGAGACATTCAAAACAGCATAGCTCTAAAACTCTTGTGACGTGATTTCTAACATTTCTTCAGTTTTGGAGACATTCAAAACAGCATAGCTCTAAAACTAACGGATTGGGCGGTGAAACAATGTATATGTTTTGGAGACATTCAAAACAGCATAGCTCTAAAACTTATCTTTTTTAACACAAGATGAAATAGATGTTTTGGAGACATTCAAAACAGCATAGCTCTAAAACATATTTACGACCCTTCTTTTATTAAAAACAGTTTTGGAGACATTCAAAACAGCATAGCTCTAAAACCAGACACCGTCTGTATCAAAAGATTGTCCTGTTTTGGAGACATTCAAAACAGCATAGCTCTAAAACCTCGTAGAAAAAATTTTTTCCACTTAATTTCGTAATCGCACTACTCATCCTAGCAAGATTCTTGCTTTAAATGCCTCAAAATTATTTACTTAATTATTCAATTCTCAAGGATCACATATCTTCACTTACTATTATACCTTATCATCATGGTAAAGAAAATAATCTTCATCTAATATATATTGACTTTTCGTATCAACTTTTCTTGGTTCAATAAACAACACTTGAATATGCAATAAAGAGATATACTGCGTCAGTTCTTCTAATTCTTCCTTCGTTAAAAATGAACAGACATTGACTAAAACCAGTAATTTCTTTTTAGAAAGAAATTTGGTTATCTGCATAATTTCCAGCAACTTCTCGAAAAATGTATCGCTTTTAGTTTCAATCTTGATCCCCAAAGCTTTAAATAGTTCCAAAATAGTTATTTCATCTTCCTCTAAATCTAGTTCATGCTCTAATAGTTCATATCCAATCAAATCGCTTATAGTCGAACTCAGCTTTTCAATCATTGTTTTGACTTCCGGTTTCTCATTCAATTGTTGCTCTAAATCAGTATAAATCAATTTCAAAACAGCCGGAGAATTTACATCATAGCCAAAAACATCCGTAACCAACAGCAATTCTGTACCTTTGAGCGCTTTTTGTTTTTCATCAAATAGTTTTAGTTCATTCCCTTGTTCGTACTGATACAACAATTTCGTTACATGAGCAAAGGCTTTCGGATTTTCAATTATAAAAAAGGCAGATTTATCTATTTCAATCGGTTGATCCAGTAAAGAAAAATTAAGCTTCATCGTAATTTTCTCCTAAGAAAATAATTCGTGTGTCAGTATTTCCAACACTTTTATCTTGTGCACCATTCAAATAAATCATTCGCGCAAATTGTTTTTCTGTCACATTAAGTAAAGTGATCAATCCTTTTTTGGGATTATTTTGCTTCAGTCGAGCAATCATTGCTTTACTGGCAGTACCGTTTAATAGTAATTTACTGTAGACAGAAAATTGATGCATAATAAACCCTTCACTTATTAAAAATTTACGGAATTTCCGATAAGCTCTACGTTCGTCTGCTGTTTCAACTGGCATATCAAACATTAACAATAATCTCATATATCTATAACTCATATCCTAAATTCAGGAACTTCCTTTCCTTCATCATTAAGAGCTTTAATGACTTTTTTAGTATATTCACTGGCAATATTTGTTAAATACATTTGTTTGTTGTTGTATGCATACGTATTGCTAAATAAATCAAACAGCGTTCGCTTGATAGCTGGAAATTCTTTTCCTTTACTCTCATAGACAATCTTATCTACCAAAGGTCGGAATGGTTCCATCAAATCACTAGCCAAATTAAAATCATTAAACTGGTTGGCATGTTTCAATCCGAATTGTGTCATGCAACCAGATTTTACAATTTCTCTAGCAAAAATACTCATCAATAGCGTATAACCATAGTTCAACCCTGCATTGATTGGATTGGATGATTCACGTGTAAAATCGTTACCAAATAATGTATTAAAATAGATTCGAGCAGAATGACCTTCTCGATTCGTCGGATCAAAAATTTCTAATTTTTCATATAAACGATACAACGAGTCAGCTTTCTCTGCATATCCCTCTAAATTTAGAAGTTGCATTTGATTTAATATCTTCTGTGAAATTATTTCTGTCCATATCCCTGCTTTCTTATCACTCTCCCAAGCAATCTGTTTGGATAATTGCAAGCTGCTGTCATGGCGGCCATAAAATGGTAGTAATTTCCCAATAGGCAAGCGTTTATCATCACAGAAAAGTACTAGTATATTTTCATCAACTAGGCGTTTAATCAACATGGAGGTTAAAGTAATATCAGTCGTTTCTAATAATAAAACATCAATCTCGGAAAGATGGATCATTTCATGCTGCTGAAGAGATTTAAATATCAAATGATTATTTTTATACGACAGTTTGGAGTGCGTATTTACGATAACTGAACGCCAGCCCATCTAATCACCCAACTTTCGATGCGTTTCATATAATCCGGTGATTGATTGATAAATAATTACAGCATCTAATAATTCTTTCAAGCTTGTGTACCGTTTTCTAGGAATTGTTTCGCCAAAATATTTAAAATCTGCCGGTGCTCCCATTTTATTAAATTGTAATACATTAATAAACGAGGAGGCTAATTCAGCTACTTCACCATCACGATTTTGTTCATACAACTTTTGAATTTTAACTAAATTAGCAGAAGCCCTTGTATATTTCTCAGAAAATTCACTGATAACCTTCAATAATTCATCGAATTCTCTACGATGTTCCTCCAAATAACGTTTACTTTTTCCTGAACTATCATTAACATGTTTGGCATGATACAATAATTCAATTAAATGCTTAGGCAACACCATTTGATTTCCTTTTTGTGCTTCTTTGGCACTTGATACCATACGCTTTCGCCCATTTTCTAACTCATATACAGTATATTTAGGTAATTTCGCTAATACTTGTGGGTTTTCAAACCCTTTATTAACTAAGTATGATATTTCATCTTGCTCAAATTTTTGACTCTCCATAATTGTCATTCCGATAATATCTTTTACACGTTTCTTTTTCTTTCCTTTTTCATAAGAAATAACCACTGAATAAGCAATTACCGGGCTGTCAAAGCCACCATATTTTGATGTATCCCATTGATTTTTTCTGGGAATCAGCTTATCTGAATTACTTTTTGGCAGAATTGATTCTTTTGAAAAGCCGCCTTTTTGAACTTCAGTCTTTTTCACAATATTCATTTGCTTGTATTGTAAAACACTCTTAACCTTACCTAAGTATTTACTATCCCAAACGATTTCTCCTTCATCATTCACACGTTTTTCTTCTTTAAACACACGCATAATATTACTATACAACTGTGCTTTAGCAGTTGCTTTATTCTCTTTAAAACTATTGAATTTTGGATATGTGCCATAAACAAATTCCGGCTCCAATTGCGGATATGCCTTTAATAAAGTAATCGCAACAACCCCATTTAAATAGGCATCATGGGCATGATGATAATCATTCACTTCACGTAGTTTATATAATTGAAATTCTCTTCTAAATTGTGAAGTTAACGCAGATTTCAAGGTAATAATTTTAGTTTTTCTTTCTTTAAGCTCTTGACCTTCCACAGCATTAAAACGGTAATCTAAAATTTGGGCTATATTTTTTGTAATTTGACGAGTTTCTACCAATTGGCGCTTGATAAATCCAGCTTTATCATCTTCTGTTAGACCACCACGCTTGGCTTTGGTTAGATTGTCAAGCTTTCTTTGACTGATTAGACCTGACTTATGCAAGCTTTCCCAAAATCTTTCCATTTTATTCACTACATCTTCACTAGGGACATTATCGGATTTCCCTCTGTTCACTGAAGAACTAACCAGTACCCGATTATCAATCGAATTATCTACGATAAAGCTTTGGGGAATAATGTGATCAATATCATAGCTCCACAATTTTTCCAGTGAAAGCTCTTCCCCAGTATACATATCTTTGCCGTTTTGAAGATAGTACAGGTACAAACGATCATTTTGCAATTCAGTGTTGTTAACGGGAGCTTTCTTAAGTAAACTACTGCCCAATTCTTGCATAGCAGCTTCCAAGCGCTTTAATCTCGGTTTTGAATTGTTAATCCCTTGAGCCGTGGATTGATTTTCTCTTGCCATTTCAACTACAATATTTTTAGGTTCATAACCCATAATTTCTACAATCTCATCGACAATTTTCAAACTCTGTAAAATACCTTTTTTTATTGCAGGGCTCCCTGCTAAATTATTAACAATGTCATGTAAGTTATTTGATTTCGTATCTACTTGTGCTTTTTTTATTTCTTCTTTAAAAGAAAGATTATCGTCATTAATCAACTGCATAAAGTTTCGATTGATATTCTTCTTTGGCCCATCATCATCCATTAGATAATCCAAAATTGTCTTTTGCGAATATCTATCATAAATACCTACAAGTAATTTTCCGGATAAACGTCCCCAGCCAGTGTAATGTCTACGTTCCAATTTCTTTAAAATAGTGTCATCTATCCGATCTGAAAAACGTTCCAATTGTTTTTTTATCATTTTACGATCTTCAAAAATGGTTAGAATCTTAATGATTTCTTCCAACATCTCACTATTTTCCGGATCATTCAGCATTTCTTTCGAAAACCCCATTTTATCTTTAAAATCATGATAGACGCCAAAACTGGCATTAAATGCTTTTTGTATTCCCCGAATTTCCTGGACGTCAATACCATATTCATTTTTCAAAAAAATTAGTAATAGTTTTTGAGTAACCTTCCGATGTACTTTAAATAATTTTTCAAATATCTCCCGTTTTTCAACACTAGAAAAGTTTTGTTCACAGCCTCGTTCATCCAGATAGCTCACTTTTGTTAATTCATTAAAAACGCTATACTTTTGATATAACATACTATGTTTGGGTAAAACTTTTTCTTGTGGAAGATATAAATCATTATTGGTCATTCGTTCGATAAACCTTGTTGCAGATTGACTGTAATCTACCAATTGTTCAATATTCCAAGGCCGAATTTCTTCGTCTGAATTACGAACCAGCCACGCAAAATCACTATTCCCTTTTGCCAATGGTCCAACAAAATAGGGGATCCTGAACATTAGCAGCTGAATAATTTTTTCTTCATTCTCTGCCAAAAACGGATAATAGTCAGCTTGCCGTTTCAGAATCGCTTTTAATTCACTCAAATGAATTTGATGTGGGATTACTCCATTATCAAAGGTTCGTTGTTTTCTTAAAAAATCCTCTTGTGAAATTTTCTCGATAAAATACTCTGCTCCATCATATTTATTTAGTACTTTATTCATAAAGCTGTAAAACTCATCTTGCGTTGTCTTTCCATCAATGTAACCAGCATAACCATTTTTTGCTGTATCTTTAAAAATCTCTGCGTATTTTTCCGGCAACTGCTTTCTCACAAATTCCTTCAAATGTTTCAAATCTCTTTGATGTGCTTCGTAACGCTCAATCATACTTGTCGATAATTTAGCATGTGTCGCTGCATCTTTTGTTGTCAAAATTCCAGAAAGTTCGATAGCTTCATACGTATTTTTAGCAGCTTCAAACACATCTGCATATTCATCGCCAATTTGCGCCAACAAACGTTCGATTTCTTCTTCATATTCCTCTCTTGAAAATAAAATTTTAGCATCTTCTTCTAAAGAAAAATATTTTTTGAAATTCCCCGTATTTCCAACAATTATTCTAACAAACTGAGCAAATAAACCTGTAGACTTTTCCCCGTCAAAAACTTGCAGAACATGATCAAATTTTCTACTACGTGACACTTTTTCAGTAAGTAACGCTTCAACATTTTTAGTTTCCTCAACAGGATTAAGTGAGCTGTCATCTTCTTGTTTAGAAAATGCTCGATTATATTCTTGTAGAAAATTTTTAAATGCTGCTGAAACAGAAGAATTATTTGTATTCAATGACCCTTCAATTAAAAAATGACCTCGATATTTAATGATATGGGCCAACGCCAAATAAACCAATCTTAAGTCAGCTTTTTCATTTGAATCTGCTAATTCTTTACGTAAATGATAAATAGTTGGATAGTGGTCATTATACTGTTTCTCTTCTTCTATTGTGCCAAAAACGGGATAACGTTCTGCACGTTTATCTTCAGGTGTCAAAAAGCTATCTTCCAACCGATTGAAAAAATTAGTGTCCTTAGAAATTATTTCATCATAGAATATTTCTTGCAATGTTCTAATCCTATTTTTTCGACGCTCTAAACGACGACGAGTAGTTCGCTTTAAGCGTCGGTCAGCTGCCGTCTGCCCTTGTTCAAATAGACGTACACCCCAAAAATTCTTTTTAACCTTTCCTCTATCTGTATTTCCATTTATTTTCATTCTTCTTCTTACTAAATCATAATCTTCTGTTAAAACAGCCCAGCCGACACTTGCTGTTCCAATATCTAAACCAATTGTGTACCCTTTCCTCAATAAAAACACCGCTTTCTTTTTGATCTCATCTTTAGTTTACCAATTTTAGCTTGAAATTTCTATCATAAAAACAAAAAAACCTTGCTTTTTTTATTTCTATGGATTAAAATGATTTTGTTGGAGATATTCAAAACAACATAGCGAGTTAAAATAAGGCTTTGTCCGTAATCAACTTTTTAGTAGCGCTGTTTTCGGCGCTTTTTTTTATTTTTCTCTTTATTCTGAGAAAACTAATTCATGAGTTCAGACATAGATAATCTTGCTATAATAAGCTTTTAATTTATGAAAACCTTATACTCTCTTAACTGCAGAAAAAGCAGGGAGCAAAATCACTTTTGCGATTTTGCTCCCTGCTTTTGATAAGACTTGAGATATAATTTCTGAGTCTTTTTTAGTGTATTTTTATTGTTGGATTATTGATTGGCTCTACAGCATTGTTGGCTAGTGCTAAATTGCTATTATGTCATAATACCGTTGAGACGAGAAATATGCTGGAGTTGATATTAGAAAATAAACACTGCTGTTAAAGCTTTCTTTCGAAGTGCTTTTTCTTTTCATCCGCTGCATTTTTAGTCCAATTCCACTTTTCCTGTATATAATTGATAGTATACACCTTTTTCAGCAAGCAGATCATCATGATTTCCTCGTTCAATAATACGTCCATGATCCATAACCATAATAATATCTGAATTCTGAATCGTTGATAATCTGTGGGCAATGACAAACACTGTACGTCCAGCCATCAGGCGATCCATACCTGCCTGAACATGTTTTTCTGTTCTTGTGTCGATACTTGAAGTAGCTTCATCCATAATCATAACGGGCGGATCAGCGATTGCTGCACGGGCAATTGCCAACAGCTGGCGTTGTCCTTGAGACAAGCCTTCTCCGTCACCGGTTATGACTGTATCATATTTGTCCGGCAGGTTATTGATGAAGGTACCTGCATTTGCCAGCTGAGCAGCTGCAATTACATCCTCATCACTGGCATTTAAGTTTCCGTAGCGAATATTTTCACGAATCGTTCCTGTAAATAAATGAGTATCCTGCAGAACGACTCCTAAGGATCTTCTTAATGAATGCTTTCTGATTTTCTTTATATTAATACCATCATAACGAATTTTTCCTTCCTGAATATCATAAAAACGATTAATCAGATTGGTAATGGTTGTTTTTCCGGCACCTGTTGCCCCTACAAAGGCAATTTTCTGCCCCGGCTCCGCATATAGCTGAATATCTTTAAGAACAAGCTTATTATCAACATAGCCAAAGGATACGTCTTCAAAACGAACATCTCCTGTCAACTCTGTATAAGTCACTGAAGCATCTTCATGAGGATGCTTCCACGCCCAGATACCTGTCCTCACTTCACTTTCCACCAGCTGACCATTTTCTCTATTCACATTTACAAGTGTTACATACCCATCATCTACTTCAGGCTTTTCATCAATCAATTGGAAAATACGGTCTGCTCCTGCAAGTGCCATAATTACAAAGTTGATTTGCTGCGAAACCTGACTGATGGGCATATTCAGTGAACGACTCAGCTGCAGGAAAGAAGCCAGCATCCCAATAGTCAAACTGGAAACACCATACACAGAGAACAGCCCGCCGATAATCGCCAGCAATACATATTGAATATTCAACAGGTTCATCATTATCGGCATCAGACTGTTGGCATATTTATTTGCCTGTGTCGCACTTTCACGCAGCGACTCATTGATATCAGTAAATTCCTGAATAACTGCCGGTTCATGATTGAAAATCTTAACAACCTTCTGACCATGCATCATTTCTTCGATATACCCATTTACTTTTCCTAAATCTTTTTGCTGTTTTCCGAAATGCTTACTGCTTTGTCCGGCAATCAGACGAATCGTAAAGATCATAATCCCAACAGAAACGATAACAATTAAGGTTAACGGAATACTGATTGAGAACATCGCAATAAAAACGCTGATAAAGCTGACTGCTGCAGCCAGCAGATTGGGAATACTCTGAGAAATCATCTGGCGAAGAGTATCTGTGTCATTGGTAAAATGACTCATAATATCCCCATCTGAATTAGAATCAAAGTAGCCAATCGGCAGAGTTTCCATATGTGTAAACATCTGGTCACGAATTTCTTTTTGCGTTCCTTCACTGATTCGCACCATAATCAGGTTATAAAGAAGATTGGAAATAATTCCTGTTGCATAAATGAAGCCCATCATTGTAATGGCTTTAAGCAAGCCTGAAAAATTGGGATTTGTCTGTCCCAGAAGCGGCGTTATATAATCATCAATAACTACTTGAAGAAACAGTGATCCGCGAACATTGGCATACGTGCTGAGTAAAATAAAAATCATTACCATGGTTAACTGAAACTTATATTTTTTAACCATATAAGAGAACAGTCGTCTCAATGTTTTTAAAGGATTTTGAGGCTCGTGAGCACCTTTTTTAGAGTCATTACGCATCATCTTCACCAAATCCTTTCTGTTGAGATTCATAAACTTCTTGGTAAATAGGATTTGTTGCCAACAGCTCATCATGTGTACCGATTGCGTTAATCCTTCCTTTATCCATAACAACAATTCTGTCAGAATCCTGAACAGAAGAAACTCTCTGACCGATAACAAAAGTCGTTGTACCTGGAATTTCCTGTCTCATGCCTTCACGAATCAATCGATCTGTTTTGGTATCAACAGCACTGGTTGAATCATCCATAATTAATATCTTCGGCTGCTTCAACAAGGCTCTGGCAATACACAAACGTTGTTTCTGTCCACCGGAAACATTGTTTCCTCCTTGTGAAATCATCGTGTCGTATTTATCCGGAAACTCCTGAATAAAGCCATCTGCCTGAGCAATCTTACAAACTCTGATCAACTCTTCATCGGTTGCATCTTCATTTCCCCAGCGTAGATTTTCTTTAATTGTCCCTGTAAACAGAACGTTATTCTGCAGCACCATACTGACCTGATCCCTCAAGGTTTTCAAGTCGTATTCACGGACATCATGCCCACCGACTTCAACTATACCTTCTGTTGCATCATAAAGTCTCGGGATCAGCTGAACCATGGTCGATTTTGAACTTCCCGTCCCGCCGACAATTCCAATAACTTCTCCCGGTTTTATTGTCATATCTGCATGCTTCAGCGCTAATTTTTCAGGATCATTGGCATAGCTGAAACAAGCATCTTTAAATGTGACACTGCCGTTTGGTACATCGAACAAAGGATGATCATTATTTTTAAGATCACTTTCCTCAGACAAAACTTCTGTCACCCGTTCTGCAGATGTGCGGGCAATAATCACCATAACAAAAACCATTGACAGCATATTTAAACTCATCAAAATCTGCATTGTATAGGTAAACATACTAATCAGCTCACCTGTTGTCAGTGTACCGCCGACAACAAATTTTGCTCCCAGCCATGAAATCAGCAGCATACATGTATACACAGCGAACTGCAGTACCGGATTGTTAAATGCTACGATACTTTGGGCTCTGGAAAAATTCCTGTAGATATCTTTTGAAACAGATTTAAATTTTTCATCTTCAAAATCTTCTCTGACATACGATTTAACCACACGAATTCCCTGAAGATTCTCTTGAACTACGTTATTCAGCCGATCATAGATACGGAACACTTTTTCAAAAATCGGATGAGCAAAATAAAAAACAATTGCCAAGCCGATAATTAAAAACGGAACAACAGCCAGATAGATAATGGATAAATCACCATTAATTTTGAATGCCATTGCAAGTGAAAAAATGAAAATCAACGGACTGCGTACCAGTAAACGAATAATCATTTGATACGCATTTTGAATGTTGGTTACATCGGTCGTCATTCTTGTGATCAAGCTTGACGTAGAAAATCTGTCAATATTGGAAAAAGAGAATTCCTGCACTTTCTTAAACAAATTATCCCGCAGGTTTTTGGCAAAACCAGCTGAAGCCACTGCTGCATAACGACCGGACATTGCACCGAAAAATAAGGCAATAATTGCGCAGATAAACAACAACGCACCATACATCAAAATTGCTCCAGTGTCGCCCTTCTCTACCCCTCTGTCAATCATCATCGCCATAACTAAAGGAATAATAATGTCTAACGCCACTTCTCCAGTTACATAAATCGGAGTAATAATACTTTCCTTCTTATACTCACCTACATTAGCAAGTAATTTTTTGATCATGCATTTCGCCTACCTTCCTTACCTATCTCCATCTTCTTGCTGTTTTCAGACAGCTGATCAATTACTCTGAAAAACAATGCAAGCTCTTCTTCTGAAATGCCTTGAATCAGCTGTTTATCAAAGCCTTCCAGCTTACAAATGTTCTCTTTTACCTTGTGCTGCCCTGAAGGCGTCAAAAAAATCGCCTTCAGGCGATTGTCTTCGTCACAGCTCTTACGTCGGATTAATTCACGCTTTTCCATTCTTTGTAAAATCCCGCTTGCCGTAGAACGGCGGATATCAAATTCATGTTCAAGGTCTTTTTGATAAACTGGTTCATTGCTGCTGTTTTTCCAGTGAATAAAATTCAATACTCTCATTTGAATTCCTGAAGAAGGCTCACCGTCTTCCTTCAAAAGCTCAGCAACTTTTCTGTTCAGCTCATTAGACAGTATCTTAATTCTCAGTGCAGTTTTTCTGCTCATAACTTTTCCTTCCCATAATTAGTTCGCTCCCTAACTATTTTACGATAGATTATAGGAAAACGTCAAGAGAAATTGCTGAAAAAACAGTAATTTTTTTCTATCTAATTTTTCATTGAAAAGAGCTGAGCTATCATTCAAATAGCTATTTAAACGTAGAAATAACATACATTCATAAAAAAATTTTCTTTTATTCAGGACCTATCAGGCAAATTAGTTAAAAAAAATTCACACCAATTTATACTATGAATCATCAACAGTTGACAAGCTATATATTAATGAGGAAATCCTATGAATACTTATTCGGAATACAGTGAAATCTTTTTTCTTTTGCAGCAGAAATATCTAAATATTACGTAAAGCTTTGAAATACATGCAGCTGTCAGCCTGACAAGATATGATCTGCTTATTCAGCTTCAAAAAATAATTTTGTTTCTCAACAGATTCTTCAGGAAAAATTGATACGGAAGCCTTACCAGACATTAAAAAAAGCTGATCCTGTTTAAGAGAGTTGAATCCACAGACGGTTTCTCAAATTTATCCCCTACTCTATTTCAATCAGCTTTATTTCTTTGACCTCAATGATAATAGTTGAATTGCCTTCATTCAAAAATACTCCTATACTGGAAATCCACGTTTGTTTCGTTAAAGCTTCATATGTCACCTTGATTTTCTCCAATTAATTGTTTCTTTCGATTCAAAGCATTCAACAGCATCCGCTGAAATTCAAATGGGGTACAGTCATCCAGTATATTCCAAGTTTCAGATAAATGATTCGTTCAACTTTAGCAGATCCTTTTTTATAGACTCAAATCAACGTATCAGACTGGCTTCTGAGCTATATAACCATATGATAGATCACTCATAGCTTCAACTTTTCCTTTTGAATTATTATAGTTAAAATATAAACTATGCTATTCGATTATCTAATGACTAGAATCCGCTCCTATCATACGTTTCCGTGCATTAACTACTGTCATCTAAACAAAAAAAAGAGAGGTGTGATTGCGGCTCAATCATCCCTCTCTTTCTTTTGTTTCTTCATTATGAGAATGGTCAGTCACCGCTTGCTTTTATCAGTCAACTTTTGTCCATTCATCTATAGTTTTACCCGAGCTGTCCTTCATTTCAAGCCAGCCATTCGTTCCGCCATAATATAAAAACAGACCGGCTTCATTCACACTCTTTAAGACAACATCCTCCGTCGTTTTAAAATCCTTGATGGCTTCCTTGTGATCATCCCGCAATTTATCGCCAAATTTCATATCCATCCCAATAGATCCGTCTTTATTCAGTCTGCCTTCAGGCTTTAAAATGGCTCCGGCCTTAATCACCATTTCATTTCTTTTTTGCCAGAGAACAGTTGCTTTGCTTTCTCGTGAATCGACATAAAATTCGATTTGGCTGACTGCTTTGGTCCAACGGTGACTGGCTTTTGCAGGCTTCGCCTTTTTAACCTGCAAACTATAACCAAATTTTTCAAGTATCAGCAATACTTCATTTTTATATTCCGTCACTGCCTTTTTCTGATTAGCAGGCACCTTTACTTCTTCAGTCACCGGATCAACCAGCTTCAGCTTATTTTCTTTTGCTTCCGTAAGAAACAGCTGTTCCAGGTATAGCGGCTCAATTTCCCATGGCGGTGTAATGACAATTATTTTATTAAAATTAGAACTATCCAATGTATATGATTCACTTACTTTGCCAATGTAGTTTACTTTATTATCCTTTAAAAGAAAATAGACCGCTGGATGTGCCAAATTAATTGACTTATCTTCAGCATCTATGATGTTGATTTCTCCTTCGCGATCCTCAAATTGAATATTTATTTTCTTCTCATTAATCTTTACCTTCAAATTAACTTCCATAGCCAACTCCCCTTTTTTCATCAGTCTAAAGACAACAAATCTGCCAAACTTTTCAGTCATATCCTAAACTCTTTGTCTTTAAAAAGTATATAGTAACACAGCTGGAAGTACAAGGCAAAAGCTTTTGACAGTAAAAAAGAGAATATTCTCTGTCAAAAGATTCTGTCGATTTTTGAGATTATCGAAAAATCAACAACACTAAAGAAGCTCATTTTTTATGACATGGCCACATCTTTTGAATGCAGCAACTAACTTATCTATTCGTAATTTTTCTTCCGGATCAAGGGTACTCGCCCGATTTTTTGAAACCTGCAAAACATCAGAATACTGTTCTCTGAAGTTTTCCACCAATGGCGCCTGACAGTTGAAAAAGACAGCTATTTTGGCTTCACTGAAATAGTCAACTCTGATTAGAAAAATATTTCTAACAACAAAACCTGGCTAATTCCATTTTAGGTTCTCTACAACTACTTCTTCGGAAGCAATCTGTTCGACTGCTTGAAAGAACAGGTCACGTATTTATTATAATGATTTTTGATATTTAGGCTCATATTCTTTGAAAATACGCTTGCTTCTGTAATATCTATCTGTGACATAATTTTATTTCTTCTATCTATTATTTTAGCAGAAATGGAAATCAGATTAGCTCAAAACTATGTCCACTTTTAAAAAAGGAAATGCCGAAACATTTCCTTAAATGATTTTTCTCAAACAACACTATTTGACTTCGAGCCGAAAAAGCAGACACCTAAGCCTGAGATTTCCTCGCTTCCTTCTGTTTATTTATTAGTTTGCTTAATTAGCGCCAAACTTCTGCTTCGTTGTAAGTTACGCACCATTGAATCTTCTTCAATATTTTTTTTCACCCAAGCCAGATACCCT
Source organism: Enterococcus sp. BWT-B8 (assembly GCF_020567625.1). Lineage (NCBI taxonomy): Bacteria > Bacillati > Bacillota > Bacilli > Lactobacillales > Enterococcaceae > Enterococcus > Enterococcus sp. BWT-B8. Next base: position 43,163 of record NZ_JAJDJV010000010.1, read on the forward strand.
GACAGCTCTTCTTTCAGCTCCGGATCAGTTGTTTCATTATAAATTTTGACTGCCTTTGGAACTGCCTCTGCACCCAACACGTAGAAAACGCTAATATCCATTTCTGAAAGCTTCCCCTGTTGATATTTTTCATAATTATACGAAACAATATCATTTCCTGTATTCCTACAGCTGATTATCAAAAGACAAATACTCATAAAGACAAGAATGATCCGCATGTAGTTAAACTCTTTCCATAACGCCGCAATGAAAATACTGACACAAACAAACAGTGCAATCATAAACAAAGAAGTGTTAAAGCGTAAAACGGTCAGACCAAAGGAAGCAATATAAAGCTGCATTTTAGCAAATGCCAGAACAATCAATCCCAAGGTTTCTACGCCAATCAGACTTAAACCACTTTTAATCATCTTGGAGTTCCCGCTAAAGGCATTGATTGCCCAAAAAATGAAAACATTAATCACCGAAACCAGCAACAGCTGGAAAAACCCTTCTCTGGCATATGCAGATAACGTTGTGGATGCAGATTGAGTAAACTGAAAATAGCCCATTGCAGCTACACCAAAGAACAACAGATAGATAGCTGTAAAAATAAACAGAATCGTTAAAAACAGCACATCCGGTCCTTTTAGAAACGAAAGAGTGTGAGGCTTAACCGGACTTTTTTCTATATTTCGGTAAATGCATAAGAAAAGATAAATGCCTACAGGAACCGCGATGATAAATGTAATCAGATGTTCAATGACATTCATGGATATGCGATTGACAAATGAATTAAAAAAACGAGCAAACATGCTGTCAGCTCCGGTTAAGAGTGTCAAGACTATGACAGCTAAAGGGATTGACATAGCTATGCCAATCAACACATATTTTAGATTTTTGTGTTTTTTTCCTAATGATAGATAAGCTGTAATATCAGCTGTAAAATTTTTAAAAGACCGTACAATAAGTCCATCGATAAAATCAAATACAATGTAGCCATCCAACTTTCCATTCTTTCTGGTTCCTGAAAAAACTAAAATCAAATAGGCTAAATTTAAAACTAAAAAAATGAAATTTACTCCCATCAGAACAGTATTTTCAAATAATGAAAAAGATACCCCAAAAGCTAACGTGTAACCCATATAGCCGAAACACCGACGAGATATCTCCATGTCCTTGGCTCTGATATATGCGAGCAAGGTTCCGCAGAATAATACAGTAAATAATGTAATCCACAATCCACCATATCCCTTAAGCAATTGTAATGAAAAATAAGCAATAACAATACTTGCTATACTGAGCAGAATATCTTTGCTTTCGAATTTTGGCTGTTGTTCAATCCAGTTTTTCTGCTGTCTGTCTTCTTCATGTATTTCCATAATTATTCCTCCTCCTGATACTCCAATAGGTCTGCCGGCTGGCAATCCAAGGCTTTACATAATGCCTCCAACGTACTGAAACGTATTGCTTTTGCTTTATTATTTTTCAAAATTGAAAGATTTGCCGGCGTAATATTAATTTTCTCTGCCAGTTCGCCTGCACTCATCTTTCGTTTTGCCATCATGACATCAATATTTACTATGATTGCCATTAGATCGTAAAGTCATTTTCTTCTTTAATCAAACGTGCCTGACAGAACACATTTTTGATTATTCTAACAATAACACCGACAAAAGCAGCCACTCCGGCAACAAAAAACCAGGGGAAATAATAGCTGGAAGAAATCAGCAGGATTATTGCCTCCAAAAAACAAAGCCAGCTGGTGATACGCAGCAGCTTAATATTCTGCTCAGTAAATATCTTTTCCTTCTCAATATTTCGTATTAACTGATATAGAAAATACAGAATAACCAGCCCGATTCCCAGACAAAGCTCCAATGTCAGAATAAAGAAAAAGCGATTTGCTGATGACACCATCTGAGACGGAACGATGGCATCAATAAATGATGAGATAAAAATCATTACCATAAAAATTAGCATTGCTAAAACATAAATACACCAGGTTGACAGCTTGATTGACTGTTTATCCGTCCATTGCATCTTTTTCACTCCCCGCTTAAAGTAACTTTATGATACGAAATGATTTTTTGAACGTCAATATAAATTTATCGATAAACGATAAATTTATATTGTTTTTCAATCATCTATAGAAACAATCTGTTGACTTACCGGCGTTTCACCCTTAAAAAAATGAATCTTAAAAATGTTTAAAGATCTTTTAGCTGGCGGCCAAATAAAAAAACTGATATTCATTTAAAAGGAATATCAGCAGTGTTCTTCATTAAGTTTTAGTTGTCTATCTTTTCTTTCAACTGTAAACATTTCTTTAAATCCTACAACTGAGTTTCATAAAGCTGCTCTTTTTATACAAAAAAAATTATTTTTTTGGGATCAGGAATACGTCAAATAAAGTCTTTCAACTCAATAATAGAGCTAAAACTTTTCCAAGAATGGCAGGTTTCAGACTATTCATCCTTAATTGAAAGCTCTTCCCGATTCAGCTCAAATTCCTTTTCTAAGTAAAGACTTTCATTTTCCAAGCTGAATCCCCTTTTAAGTATAAGGCAGAGTGCGTGCACACACTTATAAATCAAAATACCTGTAAATAAACTGTATAGAACGAAATAGATCAGCTTTTTCAAGCTATAATCAAAAAAAATAGTTAAACTAACCTTGGAATCAAAATAGTTTTTCTGCAAAGTAAAAATAATAAACTGATAACCAAAATAATTCATGGCAAGAATACCAATACAGCTGACTATTGTTAGCATGATAAAGAGCTTTTTTCTATCTAAAATTACCCTATCCAATCGATAAAACGATCATCAGTTCTTCATTCTTCTTTTTTCAGTACTTTCTGAATACTACGGGCTGTTCGATAACATTCCTTGTATTTTTGAGGAAACGGCCACTTTCTTTTGGCCAGCTTGCGGAGATCGCTGTCAAACTTTTCTTGCCCGCTTGGCTTCATATCGTAATAATCATGAGCTCTTCTCCATGGAAGCCAATCAAAAAAGCCACGATCATAATTAAACGATTCAGTATCTGCGATTTCTTTCCCGACATGCCCTGTCAGATCATAATTTTCCGGATTACTGTCAATCAGCTCTTTCATTCGAGCAACAGTACTCTCCTTTGTCTCATCAAAAACCAGCTTTCCGCCTATTGTTTTCAACCGATTCCACTGAGAAACAAAACAGCCCGTTTCAACATTTAGAATAAACTCAGACAAACCGTTCGCCGTTTTTATTTTATCATTGGTTTGCTCATGGCGTCCTTCTCTTGATCGATATTTAGAGTTCATTGTTTTCCCACTCTGCCGAACACGATTGTGAAAACGGGAAGAATCTCGATAATTTAGTTTTTGTCCCGTTTGCTTTGAATAAGCCAGCAGTTTTTCATAATCTGTTTTCCCTTTAAAACTTGAGCGGATATAAAACAAATTTTGTCGGTCAAAATAATATCTGAGTTGATGGACACATTTTAATTCCTCCCAACTAATTGTTGGATGAGAGGCTGCAATCAAGCCTCCCGGATAACCAATTTTTACACAAGCTGCGAACTGTTCTAAAAATTCACTGTGCGGAGACATATCCAGATCAATCCTGCAGAGACCGCTGAGTTGAAGCATGCCATGCTCATCAAGACTTCTTCCCAGCTGGTCCAGTACCAGCCGAACCTTTTCACGAGGAGCAAGTTGGGAATGCTTAAACAAATGAAAATAAACAGAGGAACCTACCAAATGAATCCCTTCTTCACTTGTCACCAGTATTTCTTCTGCGGACTTCTCAAGATATTCCAGCTGTTCTTCCACATAAGCTACGTAAGCTTCACAGGCAGCGGCATCCCAGCCTAAATGTCGACAGTACTCCTGCTGCTTTGATACTATCAGTGCCTCTTTTTCAGATAGCGTTCTATTTAATTGACTGTTTGCAGACGAAATATCTTGTTCAAATAAACTGATTTTCCTCACCTGCCTTATTGATTTTCCTTATTATCAGATTGCTTTCTCAATAGTGCTCTTTCTTTAAAATTATACCATCCAAATGAATCTGCTTCTAAAAATTATGTTTTTCACTTCAAATCTCGCCAATAAAATAGGAGCACCTTATTTTCTCTTAGAACCACAAATAACTCTATTTTCAACACTAATAACTTGCGCTGAAAATAGAGTTCCATAAAAAATAATTCCTAATTGTTGTCACGTTTTACTTTTTCTTAAAAACCCAATTACGCTGTATTTGAAAGCTGATTAAGAACAGTATTGCATCTACAACAATCTTTATACCTGTTACATTAATGTTCAACTGATTGAACAAAAACTCAGTGGCGAAAGAGGATATAAGTATTTGTACTATACATAAAATAATGTACTTAACCAAAGCAGAATGATTTTCATCTCCAGCTTTAAAAACTTTGGTCTTATTGATTTGATAATTAAATAAAGAAGAAATTGCCCGAGCCAAATAAGCTGAATACAAAATATAATGTTCGCTGGCTCCTGATAACAATCCTGTAAAAAGAGTAAATAAAATGATATCTATCAAAAATGAAGAAACAGATGAAAAGATAAACTTGACAAATAAGGAGTATATTCTCAACGAATCCTTCAACGGATTGAAATGAGAAGTCGCATTTTCTTCAATATAGATCGTCTGAATGGGAATCTCGACAATGGGGATATTCCTCTCTCTTGTTTCAAGAATCATATTCATCTCATATTCAAACCGCTCACCATCCACTGTTAAAAAAATTTTCATCAGCTCTCTGGAAATTCCGCGCAATCCCGTCTGTGTATCTGTAAGCTGAATACCGCAAAACATTTTAAGTACTTTGCACGTCATAATATTGCCAAACCTGCTCCTAAAAGGGATTTCACTTGTTTCTTTTGAAAAATTCCTGCACCCCATAATCAAGGCATGTTCATTTTTAATAGAAGCCTGATAACATTTTTCAATATCCTCAATTCGGTGCTGCCCATCAGAATCAACAGCCACCACACTTTTTATTTTCGGATATTCATTTAATATATGGTTAAATGCTGTTTTTAGAGCCCGACCTTTCCCCAAATTTACATAGTGTGTCAAAAGGCTGCTCTCATATTCTGTTACTGCCTTTTGATAATAGCTTAGGTAGCTTTCATTACTGCCATCATTGATAACAAATATGTTATTAAAACCTGATTCTTTCAGATCTTTAAGTAGACAAAGAAATTTATTATCAGGTTCCAATGAAGGGATAATTATTCCAACACAATCTTTTGAATTCATTTTGTACACCTTTCCTGTTGCTCGATAAAAGCTGACGTTATAAGAAAACTAGATAGATTTTATCCAACAAGTAATGATTAATCTCTTCTGCTGTACATAAGATACTCTTCACTCTTGTCAACAATATGCCAATTATTATTTTCTAATATATAACGGCTTTCAGTATGATTATTTTCCAGAACGACATAATCAACGGAATATTTTTTTAATAGTGCTAAAGTTTTTTCTTCTTCACTCGAAAGTCCACGTGAAAAATCCATAAGTGCAATCCGTTCTGTTCCTTCCTCTTCTTTGTCCCTATATACAAATAAATCTAAAATATACTGATGTCTGGAGTAAATAAGCTCAATTTGATCATATTTTTGTCTGAAAGTAGTTGCAAATTCATCTGTTCCAAGAATAACCGGATGATCTTTTTCTTCAATAGCCCGATTGCCAAATTGCATTACTTCTGTCGGAAGTCGTTCTACATTATTTGCACGTACAAAATTATTTTCCTTTAAGAACATCCATTGCCCAGGTAGTGCTATGATAACACAGCTGACAAGGAGCCCTATAAAACCGGATTTGAAATAACCGGCTATCAGAACTAACGTATAACTGACAGCAAGTCCTACAGGAATCAACCAGAAAACACGCCAGAAAGAAGGAACCTTCGTTAGTGTTTCAGCAACCAATTTCCCGGTTAGCGGATTCCATACGCCAATAAACAAAATAATTGGTGTAAGTACGAAACTAATTTTAGCTCTAGTATTCCCAATTGCAAGAATGATGAAGACAGCTAAAATATATATATAAAAGTACAACATACCACTTCCAAAAAAACTCTTAAACGTTGCAAAAACAAAATTATCAGCTGCTTCTGAAGCCGCCTCCAACTGTCCACTGAATTGTCTAGCTCTTAAATAAACCAGCAAAGTAAAAAACAGCACTGTAATAACTGCCGGGAATGCATGGAGCAGCAACTTAGCTTTTCGTTTGTAGATAGCCAGTGCCAAAAGCATTGCTGCAAGCTGAAAACCTAAAACATATAAGCTTGTAGGATTTAATCCTGCACCTGCCAATATACAAGCAAAAAGTAAAACAAATAATTTATTCTCCGTCTTTTCAACAGTTTGGTCCAACTCTTTTTTGTGAGAAACACAGCTCAACAATAACCCCATCATAACAGGAAGTACAATATGCAGATAAACTGCTTTACCTTGCCAAATTCTGGACAGTAAAAAACTCCCCTGTGAAAAAACTTCATACCCTCCCATTAAGTGAAATACAGAAAGCAGAATATAAAAATAATTACCTTTTCTTTCATCACCATCAAATAGAATTCTGCCTAAAAAAAGATAGGCAGATGCGGAGACAACAAGCAGCCAGGGAACCAACACAAAATGCAGCATCGTTGCCCCGTCAATCTGCAACAGCTTACAAAAAAATGCCATGTATGCTTCCCATATTTCAAAGTCGTACATTGGAACAGTCCCCAAAAGTGGATTTCCGAAGCTCCCATCATAGAGATTAAGATTTTGACTGTTTTGAAAAAGAGTCACATTGCTTACATAAAATGAATCATCTGCATCTGAGCGATACATAATAAACAACAGGGTAATTTGAAAAAGCAGAATTCCTAAAACAATCAAACCAGACCATTCAATTTTTCTCTTTTCAGCTTTATATGCTTCCCTGGATATTCCCAAAATAATACCAAAAAATGAAATAAAAATAACCTGTAAAATAAAAGCTGACATCGGCCATCTAAATGCCACAAAAAACCAGCCGAACAATTGAATAAGTGCCATATGAAAAACAAACCCTATACTTAAGCGTTCTATTCTCACCGCATTAATCCCAAATCGTCTGCATACTCCCGAACCTGTCATATACATAATCACTGTCATCATTAGATAAAATAAAATCATCTTTCCAATAAGCAAAACATTTAATCCTGACAAGCTGATACCCCCATTAATACCTGATCAAGAACAATAAAAATATCTAAAACAAGTTCCTGTATTTTCAACGATAACTCTGTTTATTTTACATCAAGATGTACATACAGGTCAATTCGACTAGATAGTAAAATAATCATTAAATAAATCTAGGGCGTGTCTGAAACGTTAGTGGAATTCAAATTTTTCAGTGATTTTTGTGGAAATCAAGGAAGAAAACACAGCTTATGTGGGTTATAAGCGAGTATTTATGACGAGGAGTTTGATAAAAATCATCAAAATATTCGCCGCTTGAGTTTTCAGACACACCCTAATATAACTGAAAAAAATAGACAAAGAGCTACTGCACAAAATTAAAAATTCTAATTCACTTAACAAATACTCTATATACTATAATATACGAAAAAATTGATGTTCCTCGTCAATTATTGAAGCAAACTTATTCTGATTCCTGAAGCTGTCATTATTTTAAATCTTTTGGAGGTAGACTCAATTATTCCAGTACTTATTTCTTTTTACTAAATAAAGATGGAACAGAAGTATCAGCCTTCCATTCCATCTCCTCTCATTATGCTTCCTTATGAATTCTACGAAGCTTGCTACTATCCTCTCATACATAGCAAGGGTAGTTTTATAGGCCTTTTCAGGGTCTCGTGAATCAAACAGGTCGTCCATGTTCTCCGTTACTGTCTGCCAGGCAACACCGAATTTATCCAGCATCCAGCCGCAGGGATGGATACTCTTCTCCCTCAGAAATAATTCGATTCCATAATCGGCCTATTTCATCCTGATCTTTGCAGTATACATAAAACGAATTGCCCAAAGAAAAAGTAAAGTTGTGCGGAATTGTACTATCCATAATATAAAAGATTTGATCAAAGAGATTAAATTTTGCTAACTGCATTTTCCCTTCTTCATCTGGAAGATCAAAGATAATTTCTCCATTACCAAAAGTTTCGATCCAGTCATTCATTGCTTCTCTTGATTTTCCGTATAGATCATTTACAAAGAAAAAACTTGGTATAATCATCTGAGGTTCCTCTCCAATTTTCAGCCAGAAGCAGCTGCCTGACTGGAAGAAAGGTTTTATTTTCATTATCCCAGAATATCCCTTTCACGATAGCCATAAAACCCGATCAAGGAAAAGACAACAGCAATACCGCTAATAATCAGCAGCGGCTGCCAGCTAAACGAATCCACCGGAAGACGCGGAATATAGCTGAATACGGAAATGTTTTTCAGCCAGTCCGGTACATCTAAAAGATTGCCAAAGTAATCAACAAAAAATGAAAAGCCCAGATACACCCACACCAAACTGCTCCAACCCGGCAAATAGCCGACCAAAATGGCACTTAGAGACAACACAAACCAGATAGCCGGTAAATAAACAAACCCTGATTTCATCATTACTGCCAGCGAAATCGGCTGAGCCATCACACTGCTGGATGCAAAATACAGCCCTATTATTCCGGTCAGAATCATCAAAGCAGCTGTGAAGAAGCCAAGAATAAAATAGGAGCCTAACAACTGAAATCTATTGACTTCCTTGGACAGCAGCTGTTCCATCCGTCCCTTCTTTTCCTCCCCATAGATTTTCAGAAGAATAGATACAACAGGAATGGTACTTAAAATAGATAAAATAACCATCAAAACAGTCATAAACTGTTCCGTTAAAGAATAATTGCTGTCCTTGGGCAAAAGCAGCACCAGCATATCATTTGATTTAAAGAAGCTTTCCAGATCTCCAAAGAAAGAACCATAACTGGCACCTGCAATAAACAATACGGCCAGCCAGCTGATCAATATTGTTTTTATCAAGCGGAAGCTCAAGCCTAATGGCGTTCTTAATAAACGTCCGGCATGATTGCGACCTTTTCTCTGAGGAATGAAGCCGGAACCCAAATCTCTAATACTGTTCAAGTAGAGGCTGACTGCGAAAAAGCAGCCTGCAGCAACAATACTTAATAGTACCGGAAACCAGAAATCATTTACGAAGACTTCCGTCTTATAAGGCCAAGCTGCTGGTGAAACCCAGGACAGCGATTCATTTTTTAAATCCGTAAAGCCCCTGAAAAGGTAGGCAATTCCTAAAAAGCTGAGAGAAAAACCGATTGTTCCCCGATTTGTTTCAGTTAACTGAGCAAAAATCGCCGCTGCTCCTGAAAACACCAGAGCTGTCCCGCCCAAAGCTGCACCATATAAAAGCGAGGAGCTTATCGGCATCGTTTCAATCCCTAAAATACCGACACCCACCCCATTTGTCACAGCAATCAGCAAACTAATCAGCAGCATCTCAACCATCACCGCAATCAACGGTGCCAGTCGACCAACAGCCAACGCACGAATCATTTCAAGCTGTCCATCCTCCTCATCTCCCCTGGTATGGCGTGCTGTCAGTAAGATTGTCATTACTGCAGCAGTCAGTGCCATGAATAAAGTCATTTCATGTCCAAACATTGCACCTAGGGTATAGTTGTCCAGACTGGAGCTTGGACCAATCATGGCAATCATTGCCGGGTTTCTCACTGTCTCTGCCATTATCTGACGTTCTTCAGCAGTTGGAAACAACTCAGAAAATGCCCTCGCTACAATGATTGACATCCCAGCAATTCCCAATATCCAAAATAAAATCTGCCAGCGGTCTCTGCGGAGATTCAGTCTTAATAATCTAAGCCATCCGGAAAAATAGATATCCATTTTAATAATCTCCTTCCAGATTCCCTTTTTTATCCTCATAATGCCTCATAAAAAGATCTTCCAGTGTTGGCGGTGTACTTTCCAATTTCAGGACTGTAAAAGGGGACAAATATTGAATAACACCGCTGAGCTTTTCTGTATCTACCTGAAAACTGAACGCTGTGTCTGTCCCGGTAAAATCATGAACTCCTTCCTGCTGCTCCAGATCAGGTACAGGTAATTTAGTTGCAACAGTCAGCAAAGTACGAGTCAAGTGACGCATCTCTTTCAGTGAACCTGTTTCAATAATTTTTCCTTCTCTGATAATCGTAATACGGTCGCAAAGCTTCTCCACTTCGGATAAAATATGGCTGGAAAGCAGAACTGTTTTCCCTTGCGCTTTAGCTTCCTCCACATACTCCTGAAACACTCTTTCCATTAAAGGATCTAGCCCTGAGGTTGGTTCATCCAGTATAAACAGTTCTGCATTACTTGCGAAAGCAGCGATCAGTGCAATTTTTTGCCGATTCCCCTTTGAATACGTACGACATTTTTTTGTCGGATCTAAATCAAAACGACGAATCAGCTCATCCCGTTTCTCAATAGCCGGACTGCCTTGCAGCGACATAAACAGATCAATGACTTCACCGCCAGTCAGATTTGGCCAGAGATTAACATCTCCCGGTACATAAGCAATTCTTTTATGGATTTCAACAGTGTCCTTCCATGAATCCATCCCGAAGACCTTTGCTTCTCCTGAGGTTGCTTTTAAAACTCCTAACAACGTTTTAATTGTTGTCGATTTCCCAGCTCCGTTAGGTCCAATAAAGCCCAAAATTTCTCCTTTTCTTACAGTTAAATCAATTGATTTCAATGCTTCAAAGCGTCCAAATTTTTTTGTTACACCTGACAACTCAATGATATTCATTTTATTCCTCCTGTATCTTCAAGTATTTATATCGACTTATTTATTTTCTTAATTATGAATTATTACCAAAATTATAATTCATAATATACGCTCTTTGCTTTTTTATAGCAAGAGCTTTTCTATTCAACACGTTGAAATAATTCAAAAAATATCCTATATTAAAATAGCAAACAGAAACTATCGAGGATTTTCAAAGAGGAGCTGAAAAGACACATGAATGGTTTTGAACGGAGAAGAAAAGAAAAAGAACAAAACATTCTTCAGGCAGCTCTGGATTTATTTATGAAAAATGGGATTAAGAACACTTCCGTACAAGCCATCGCTGCTTCGGCAAAGGTTTCACCTGTCACCATCTTTAACTATTTCGATGCAAAAGAAAACCTGCTTATTGAGTCATGTACTCTCTACTTTAATAAAACATATAATGATTTTTTTCAAATAATCCATTCTGACAAAAGCTTCGAAGAAAAGATGCAGTACCTGATATTCACTAAAAGCCAATTATCAAAAGACATCCATCCCGAATTTTATGAATTTATTATGCTGAAGTTCAGTGAGTCTGATAATCCGTATATGAAGAATTTTTTGACAAAAGGAATAACCATGTACCAGACATTATTTGATCAAGGAAAAGAAGAAGGCGTTGTCAACAAAGATATTTCTGATCAGGCATTGCTGATTTATATGCAGCTGCTTTCAACCTCGATGCAAAATGAAGACATCTATAAAGCTATACTGCCATTTACCGATGAAATTACAGCTATTTTCTTATATGGAATTTATGGAAAAAGAGACGAAACAACAAACTGATTAAATAGTTTGCTGTTTCGTCTCTTTTTCAGGTTCCATTTATTTGTTCTTAAAAGTTATTACAAGCAGCTTTCCAGAAGTAAAAAATCATTGAAAGAAAAGGTGTGTCTGATCCCTTGGAAAATATGGTACTCCACCAAAAGATGAACTCCTGATGACCATTGGTGCTGTCACCATCATACTCTTAACCCTGCTGGTACTATACCTGTAAAACAAAAACTGAAGGATCTGTGAAAGTGAGGCAGAAAAAAAGTTCCAAACTCTCTTCATATCTACCCTCGAATAAACGGAGGTACAAAAGCAAAAATTCTTTTTGCGACGAGTAACCGCAGGAGCAGTTCCTTCACCGAGTAGGTAACAGGACTTCATCTACTCTGCTAAAGCAATCCTAGTGAAGACTGTCAACTCTCGTATGTTTCATACGCAGAAGTTGAGGTGATCGAAGCGCAGCGCAGTGTATTAATTCACAGCTATTCATTCTATGACTAGTGTTCCTTGACTATTTTCGGATATTCCTTCTTATATTCTCGGAGCTGATCGCTTTTGTCCCAACCTCACGACCTCTCTATTTATTTAACCTTTATGTTTGCTTTAGTCAGCCTCAATTTATAAATGTTTCAATCTTCTTTTGCGGCCAGCTCAGCTCATCTGAACCACTCAAAACATCCGGTACTGTCAATCGTTGTGTTTTCCCTTTATCTGTTTCCCTGTATGCTTTAAAAAATTTCAGCAGCGTCGGCAGTTTCATATTGGTTGTGACGCTTTTATTCAGCTCATTAAATTTTTTAGGGATTGCAGTTATCCGCTTATCCCCCACCAGCTCATTCTTTATTAATCTCAATACATGTTCCTGTCGTTCAAAAATCCCCAGCTGATTTGGAGCATCCAACTGATAGCTGATAAAATCAGTCAATGCTGCCTTAGTTACATGCTGTTTGCCCTTTTCGAAATATCGATCACTTGCAGTATAGGTAAACGTTGCAGGATTGTTAATCACAAGCTCCTGTTTATTTTTAAAGAGAAAATCAAGAACTCTTTCCTTATCAGCGATTACGAAATTTTCTATTTTAAGCTGTACGGCTGTTTCGAAAAAATCAATAAATGCTGTGGTAGAAAGCAGCCTATATTTCTGCGAAAGTGTCTCACCACTCTGATACTGTACCTCAGGCGAAAACCGAAGCAGTTTTTTCTTTCCATCTTTCAACAGATATAAATAAAAGGTCGTATTCATTCCATCTTCAAAAATAAACAACATATTCATGCCTTGGTTCACTCCACTTCTTTATTTAACAGGACAGCATACTCATCTGTCTGTCAGCAACTAAAAATGACCCGTCCATTTAGTTGTCTAGGACCGGGTCATTACTTCTACTCATAGTAAATTCATCAAACATTGATTCAACATCACTCAAATAAGCTTACAGACCAAGCTGTTCTTTCAGTTCAGTTTGTACACGCGTCATTTCTTCAGAAGAAATCCCCTGATAGGAAACACCATCCTGCATAAAGCCTTCGCCTTTCAACTGATCCTGTTTAATGGCACCTAATGCCGAACGATAATTTAGAGCCAACGTTTTCATATCATCAAAGCTCATATCAGTTTTCACGTGTTCGCCAACTGCGTCCAGTACTTCCTTGTATTTAGCCGCTCCTGAAAATGTCAGCAGCTTTCTGGCAAGTCCGTCAACAATCTTTCTTTGACGTTCCTGTCTGCCGTAATCCCCATTGGGATCTTCATAACGCATCCGTGAGTAAGAAAGAGCCTTCTCTCCATCTAATTCCACTTGTCCAACTTTGAAGTCGTAGCCATCCTGACTAAAATCCAGGGTATTGCTTACAGTAATCCCGCCAACTGCATCTACCAGCTCTTTCAATCCCTGCATATTTATGGAGATATAATGGTCTACAGGAATATCCAGCATTTTCTGCACCGTATCCATTGACATGGACGCTCCGCCAAAAGCGTAGGCATGATTAATCTTATCTTGTGTTCCGTAACCTACAATTTCTGTATATGTATCTCTGGCAATACTGACAATGGTTGTCTGTTGTTTTTCAGGACTAACAGTAGCAATCATCATCGTATCTGATCTTCCCTGCTCCACACGACCTAAGTCACCAGTATCAATTCCCATTAAAAGAACTGAAAAAGCATCCTGCTCCTGAATACTGACTTCTTCCTCACGTAAAGGTTCAGCCTGCCTCTCAACTGTTTCATAGGTTTTTGATACAGTTTTTGAAATATCATTATATACTTTGGCACTCAGAGCAATTGTACCCACTACGATAACCGCAAGTACACTTAACACAACTAATAGAATTTTTTTTCCTCTTGACAATTCATGACCTCCTAGTCTTGAATAAAAATTTCATTAAAATAAAAGTGATAGAAGATATCTTTTTAAATTTTACTTTGTAATTCTTTTTAAAGCAACTGTTATTTCAATCTATTATAAGTATCTTAAGACACTACTCTATCCTAACATCCATAGAAATAAGCTGACAAAACTTAAAGGATTGTAAAGCGGACTACTTGTAAACCAATATCCTTTTTTTACTGTCAAAAAAACAAACGCACGGACTTATCTCTTGCCAGCCTTGATTTTATCTTGCTTCTTTCCCTCAGCTCTGTAAACAAAACCAACAGTCATTTACTAAGGTAAATATTCCAGCATAACATCTTCTTGTCCCGACGCTGCATTTCCAGCATAATTTGGTGTTGCCAAAGACAGCCCGCCGCCGCTATTGGTAAAGACATACAGATTTCCCTGATCCAGCCCGCCGTATGCACTGGCCAGATACTCCAATATAATCTCTGAATTTACAGAAACTGTGCGGATTTCATTTGTACCTGCCGAGAAAACACGAATCGATTTGGTGGGTATTTGGCGATACGAAGCTGTGTACATAATAATGTTAGAGCTCGGCTGATTAAAGCTCATTGTGACTACCCCATTCGATTCAGTAATGAATGACAGGTCAATATTATTTGGCGTGTTCATACCATTCGTTGAAAATCTTCCGATAGTTGCCAAATCTGTTAAAGAAACCATATAGGGATACTGGCTTTTATCCGCTGCTTCTTGAACTGGTTCTGCAGAAACATCTGTTGAAGCTGCTGTTGTTTCCTGAGAACTGCTGCTGGTTTCCTCTGTCGCTTTCTCTTTTTCTTCGAGCTTTCTTTCTTTTAAAAGTACAGCAAGCTTGTCCACAAACAAGCCAAATTCTTCTGCCTCTGCCTGTTTCTTCCTTTCCTGCTGAGGCAATTCAGAACATCCTGCAAGTAAAATGGTCAGACCAGCAACCAGTAAAATTTTCTTTTTCATCCCTTTTTCCAGCCTCTTCCTTTTATGTCTATAAAGCAATTCTTTTCTTTGTCCATTGTAGCATGCGGACAGAACACTTCTCAACATCATTTCTCTTAATTGAAAAGCTTGGTATACAGGAGGTTATTTAATTTGTATTAACTCATTTATAGTTGCAAAATCGCTTTTCGAGCGTATCAAACAAACTGAAAATCAAATAACCTGCCAGTCCAATCATCAGGATACCTGCAAACATTTCTTCATAATCCATCTTGGACCACGCGCTCAAAATCAGATAGCCCAATCCATAGACAGTGTTGTAATTTTCGGCGAAAAACAATGATGCCAGAGAAATTCCCGTACTTACCCTTAAACTTGCCAGCAGACCCGGCAGTAATGCCGGAAGAATCAGGAATCGAACAGTTTGGAGTCGGCTGCTGTTATAGTTGGACATCACCCGATAATAATTTTTCGGGATATTGTTAACACTGTCCCGAATAGAAACAGTAACCTGAATGGAAATAATTGCGACAATTAATAGGATCTTTGAAAGATTCCCCAAACCAAAAAAGATCATAAACACAGGTAAGAACGCAACCTTTGGCAAGGGATAAAGAAAATAAATCAAGGGACCAAATAAGCACGCTATCCACTTGCTTCGACTTAGTAACATCCCTAAAGGAAGACCGATTATCAGAGAAAAAACAAGTGCTGCACCAATTCTCAAAACACTCGCCCCAGCATGAAGCAGAAGGTCAGTTTTCATCAGCCAAGCTCTTTGGAATGTCCCTAAAGGAGCAGGGACCGCCCGATTCTCTGTTATAAATGTTAACAGCTGCCATAATAAAATGAGAGAAAGAAAACCAACAAAAAAGGAAACAATCTTTTGTTTTTTCATCAATGGCCTCCTTTCAGAATATTTCTAAGTAAAATACAAAATTTATAAAATTCGACTGATTCACGACGCTCATCAAAAGAAAATATTGGATTTTCGTAACTAATCACAGAGCCGCCGCCCATGATCAAAATGGTTTCTCCCAGATACGCTGCTTCTTCAATGTCATGTGTGACAGTAATCACTGTATTCTGCCGTTTTCTTTGCTCAGATAATATAAACTCCTGTGCTCGTTCCTTTGTTTCCTGATCCAAAGATGAGGTTGGTTCATCCAGCAGCAGAAAGTCAGGTTCTGTAATCAGCCCTCGGGCCATGGCAACCCGCTGCTGCTGACCACCGCTGAGTTCATCAGGAAACTTGGCTGACAACTCTGACAATTCCAGTTCCTCCAATAACTGACAAATTTTAGTTTGACAACTGTCTTTTTCCTCTTTCCGGATCTTCAGAGGCATTTCGACTGCCTGATAAACCGTTTGCCAAGGAAAAAGCTGTAAATCCTGAAAGACAATTTCCACTTGCCGTTGTGATGTTTGTTCATAACTGATCTTGCCGGAAACCGGCAGCTGAAATCCTTTCAGCAAAGCCAGCAGCGTACTTTTCCCTACCCCAGAACGTCCCAACAGCACGTAGGTTTTCCCTTTTTCAAAAGAAACGTTCATACCAGAAATAATATTTTTTTCTTCATAGCTGAAAGATACTTCTTCCAAATTGATTCTCATACCCCAACCTCCTTTTGTGCATAGTTACACAACTGTTTTTCACTGATTCTATGTTATACTGTTATCTGAATTATTTTGAAGAAAGTCAGGTGAAACTCCAGTGTTCAGAACACTTGTATTCCACGAAGTTCGCCCTCAGAAAGAACTGAACGGCCGGCAAAGACCCATTGCTGTCAGTGACGGTTACGAGGACTCCTTACCTTTACCGTTATTTGATAGTTTACCTCTTTTTGAAGAACAAATAAACTATCTGAAGGATGCGGGTTACCATTCATTAAGTATTGGCGAAGTTCAAGGCTTCTATGAAAAAAAACTTCTATTACCGGAAAAATCGGTTCTACTCACATTCGATGACTGCTATCAGTCGATAAAAGAATACGCCTATCCAGTCCTGAAAAAAGCTGGCTGGAAAGCCGCAGCATTTGTCGTCTCCGGCTGGCTATTTGACGAACCGTCTGCCTATGATCCAAACAGCTCCCGAGTATTGAGCACAGCAGAGCTGGAAGAGATGCGGGATGTTTTTGAGTACGTCAATCATACCAGTCATTTTCACCGGAGAAAAGGAACAACAATGTCCTCTGCTATGTGGGAAACAACGGAAAACTTTAAACAGGATTTGTACGACTGTAATCAGTTTGTTGATATCAAAGATGCGTTTGCCTATCCTTTTGGCTTGTATGACCAACGAACAATCGACACATTAAAAGAAATGAGCTTTAAACTGGCATTTACAACGAAGCCGGGGGTCAATACAAAAGACACCCATCCGTTGGAACTGCATCGAGATATCATCCCTTATTCATTACCAATAGAACAATTTAAAAATTTGATGGAAGAGGTATAGGGATATGAAAAAAATTTTAGGAACAGCAACAGTTCTTTTATTCACTATGGCAGGCTTGGCAGCTTGCGGAAATAATACAAATGATTCAGAAAATTCAGCAGATAGTTCCACCGTGGAAAGTAAGGCAGCTGCGGTTACTGATCAAACCTTAAATATCGGTATTTTACCAGCTGAATCAGCCATTCCCATTATTTTAGCCAAAGAACAGGGCTTTTTTAACGAACTAGGATTAAATGTAGCAATCAAAGCCTTTACCGCACCAACAGACCGTAATGTTGCAATCCAGTCTAAAGAACTGGATGGAACGATCAGCGATGTCATGACCGAGGCAACATTTAAAAAGAACGGAATTGATATGACTATTACATCAGATATTTTGGAAGACTTTAAAATTTTGGCTTCCCCAAAATCAGGTATTACTGAGATGAAAGAGCTAGATGGAAAAAAAGTTACCCTAGTTCCCAACTTTATTTTAGAATACATTATGGATGAGTTTGCTCATGAAGATGATTTCACCTATGAAGTAGTTGATATTCCCTCCTTCTCTGCCCGTTCTGAAGCACTTCTAAACAATCAGGTGGACGGCGCTGTTTATACAGAACCACAGGCAAGCATGCTGGCACAGGAAGGCGCGATCGTTTTGGGCAGTTCTAAAGATCAAGGGATCAAGGGCGGCACTATTCAATTTATGGATTCCGTATTAGCTGATCGACCTCAAGATGTCGCTGCATTCTACAGAGCCTACAATCAGGCAATTGACTACATGAATGAGCATAAAGCTTCAGAATATGCAGATATTCTAACTAACTATCAATTTCCGGATGCAATGAGCAACTATCTGGATAATCAGACGGACAGCTATCCATATGCTCAGGCTGTTCCTGAAGATCAGTTTGAAACCATCATCACATGGACCAAAGAAAAAGGGCAAATAGATAAAGCATATACTTATGAAGAACTAACCGATTTTAGCTATTTGAGTAAATAGGTGTCTAAAGCAGTAACACAGGAGAGGATAGCAGGGTTTTGTGTTGAGCTCAACAAATCTAACTTTTTGAGGCTACTACATTCAAATCTCCTGCTGTTCTTTTTTTAAGATGATCATACTTCATTCAATAAATTATTCTACTCACCCTTCATCAACAGCTTAAGTACAAATTGTTCCAGATAGCCGGCGCTTTCACTGCAATAACCTTTATGGAAGAGCGGACCCATTGTTTTCTTTTGAGTTCCCCTTTTTTAAATTATATACAATCAAAACGCTCACAGTCTTTTGCAGAATTTTTGCAAAACAGCCAAAGCTGCATACAGGCGAGATACCATTCGAAGGCTTCGAAGAAAAGAATCAGATCATAGCCCACTAACTCGCTGATTTTTCTGATTCAATACTTTACTGTATTTTTACGGATAAACAGATATTCGTCGTATCGTTGAATATCACTTTTATCAGTGCATATTCACTCCCTTCACCATGCTTCTTTCCTCCATAAATTCAGCGCAACCTGCAAAATTTCGACAGACTGCTCATATTGAACAATAGAAGTTTTGAGGAATTTCACCATTTTAAAATCCATTCATTATATCTTGATCCTTTTATGGAAACAATGACCAGTGCAGTTGTTTTATATGAAATCTGAAAAGTTGGAGAAACAAAAATTTTCTATGCAAAAAAATCCCCCTAGAGGACACTCTTTTTCTAAGTGTCTACTCTATAGGGGACAGTTTACTTTTTATTTATATTCTTGAAATTGTTTATATTCTTCCACCAGTTCTTCTTCTGACAGCTGCCCGTTTTTTACCAGCTCCTGCACATCATAGAATAACGGTAAAACCGGCAATTGCTGATATCCTCTGACAAATGCATGAGCAGCAATCTCACTTAGCTGACATATCATTACTTTTCTCTTTCTGCCAAACAAGCCGGGAACTTCCAGAGGGGGTAATTGCTCGTATGCAAAACCACGCTCACTTTCCAGAAAATGAAACCATTCATGAGCAAGCAGCAAATCCTCTACTTGCTTTTCGGTACTGCCCGTAGTATTTATCAATTCCTGAATGGCTGCGGCATACAAAAAAACTTTATGTCTACCTCTGTGATCATACTCAAACTCTGCCCGAACCATTCCACTTCCGATCTTTGCTGAAGTCTCAATATAGTGAATTTGAATAGCATGCGCGGTGTATAGCTCTCTGATTTCGTTATTCTCTATTTCGAGCGCACCCTTATATCCCAAATCCAATGCCCCAGAAATATACTCAAGAACAGCATCTTTAGGAATATATCTAAAAAACAGAGATTTTTTTAATTCCAAATAAGCTAGAAATTCGTCGCTCCAATCCATTCTTTTCTCCTCTTTTCAATAGGATGTGTCTGAAAAGTTCAGCGGAATCCGAAATTTCCAGATATTTTTGTGAACGTCTAAATTTAACAAATAAAAGAGCTCGCTCATTTTAGCGTATTCATTTCTCTATAAACAACGGTTGGAAAAATGAAACTTATTCTCATACACATACCATGATTCGTCTCCCCAGAAGTAAAAAAGAAAACTATTCAGCGATCTATTCCCTAATCATCGTTACTATTTTGTCAAACGAAGGAAATTTCTATCAGCTATTCGCTGAAAGTCGATAATAACTTCCTATTCTTACTAAGCG
Source organism: Enterococcus sp. BWT-B8 (assembly GCF_020567625.1). Taxonomy (NCBI): domain Bacteria; kingdom Bacillati; phylum Bacillota; class Bacilli; order Lactobacillales; family Enterococcaceae; genus Enterococcus; species Enterococcus sp. BWT-B8. The sequence continues at coordinate 63,190 of NZ_JAJDJV010000010.1, forward strand.
ATTTATTAAAATATTAGCTTTTTGAGGATGAATCATGCCCTTCCGCTAGAGGGTTCTATTAATAGAAGGACTGGCAATATGGTTCACAAGCGAATATTTATAATGAAGAATTCCATAGAAACAGCAAAATATTCACCGCTAGCGTTTTCAGGCATATCCTAATAGGACTGGTTGGCTGCAATAATCAGCACATCTTCATTTGATTGAAAAGCCGCCATTTCCACTTCAATCAGCATCATCAGCTGAGAAAAATCATTACTGGAAAAATCCATCATTCTCGGTCCCGCGCAGATATAGAAATCCGGTCTGATAATCAAATCTGATTTGTAGTTGGCCATCTCTTCCCATAAAAAGCTGATTGCATCCATATAACTGCTCATCGGGGTTTTAATGGTTTTCGCATGTCCCCGCTGCATACGAATAAATCCTTTGCGGTCAATCACACGCACCGCATTTCCTGATTTAATTTTTGCACTGAAAACATAGAAGTGCTCACTTTGTTCAACGAGTTGAAGCTGTTCATCCCTTACTCTCAAATCCGTACCAGCAATTTCGTGTGCCTCTTCTTCGGTACAGGCTGAAAGAAGCTCAGTCGTCTGAACCTCTGTTGATCCAGTTGCAATCGCTGTAATTTTCTGTGTTTGAGGATCAATATCAATATGCACTTCTATGCTGTCTTCTGTTGCACCATTCTCAATGGCTTTATCCGCAGCTTCTCTTTTGATGGCATTAATGTCTTCCCGTGTCGGATTTGGAATCATTCGCTCCACAACATCCTGAACCATGGCCAAGGCCACGCCAATAGAGGATATTACTTCTGCATTCTCTGGAATTTGGTAGTTTAAACCCAGCTTTTCTGCGGTATAAATGATTAGTGAAGCAGCCCCGCCGCCGACACCTACAAGAGACATTTGATCTTTTTCCAGCTTATATTTCTCAGCCAATGACAGAATCACCGGCCGAATTTTAGCAAATGCCAATGCCAGTAATTCCTCTGCCATCTCTTCAATAGTTTTATTGACATAGTCCGCCAACGGCTGCATTGCTTTTCGAATTGACTCCTGATTTCCATAGGAAAAATGTTCCGGTTGAATCAGCCCCAACACATTGGCTGCATCTGTTGTGGTAATTGTAATTCGTTTGCCGTTTTTTAAACGAATCGCCACATAATCTTTTGGATCACCTGCTTTAGGAGAAAAGAATTCAAGCGTCGGCTCTTCAATTTCTTCCGAAGGTGTAAATGCGGCATAGTCCATTCCGCCAATATGCGCACTTCTCGGTCCAATATCAAGCAGTTTGTGCTGTTCTGCCCGAACCATACTGCCTCCTGCCACTCCCAGTACCCGTACATCCAGAGAGCTGATATATGTATTTCTGCCGCCGATTTGCGAATAATCGATTGCAGGCCGTCCATCTTTAATCACTCCAATATTCGTGGATGTTCCGCCTACTTCAAAATAGATGCCGTTTGAAGCCCGCAAATACATCAGCGAGCCCATTACACTTGCAGCAGGCCCGGAAAGCATCGTTAATACCGGACGCTTTTTCATCTCGCCAACATCCATAACACCGCCGTCTCCCCGCATAATCATCAGGGGAACATCTACTCCTGCTTCCCTTACACTTTCTTCTGTACAGTTGGCTGTTTCCAGCATTTTGGGAAGAATAGAGCCGTTAATAACAGCTGTGCGGGTTCTTCTGGATAATCCATACAGCTTAGTCATTTCCGATGCCATTGTACAGGAAAAGCCCTGTTTTTCTGCAGCAGCCAGAATTTCCTGCTCCTTCGTTAAATCATCAACACCAAAGGCACTTGTCGCAACCAGCACATTTACCTTCTCAGACTTTAGCTCAGCCAATGCCTGATCAACTGCAGCTGCCGTGTATTCTTTTCCTGGAATATATCGACTGATAACTACTATTTTTCGCCCAGTTCCCAAATCAATATCTTTCACCTTCGTCTGCAGCTTTGCAAGAAAGCCTTCAATACCATTGCCCCCGGTTCCAATTACACCGACTGTTGCCACATCGCCTTCCAGCAATGCATTCGTTGCCTGTGTTGTACTGTGGGCAACAAAAACCACAGACTCCGGTGCAATCTCATACTCTTCCAGACATTTCAAAAATGCTGCAACAACACCGCCTGAAACGCCGCTTTCACTATCATGTGTTGTTTTTACAGAGGATTTGCCGATAATTTCTTTCGTCAGATTATCAATGGCAACTGCTTTAGTATGCGTTCCTCCGACATCTATTCCAATTCGTACCTTTCGTTCAGTCATTTTTTTCTCCTTTACATGCCGCCGTATAGTATAAATGTAGCTGCTTCCAGAATCAGACAAATAACCATTCCCGGAATAATCGCCGCTTTCATATAATCCTTTGGTTCCACATTACTGTATCCAAGCCCCCAGGCAATCCATGATGTTGTAATATCAAAATGACCCATTCCAATCATAATTGAAATGAATAGCGGATAAAGAAATGTGATTGGATAGGCAGCCGGATTTTGTGCAATCACTGCCAGCAAAGCCGCACCGCTTCCGATCAGACTCATGGGCCCTCTAAACCATGTCAGAGGTGCCAGAACAAAGAACAGCACGCACAGCCAAAAAGCAGAAGTGGGAATTAACCCGCCAATAATCGACTGGAAGTAAGGACCGGCAAATTTTGCAGCTGCATTGAACATAGACAGACACAACCAGAAGCCTACTAATGAAGAGGTATCTTTTACGCCATCCGCATACAGCTTCGTTAAAAGCCTGCAGGCCGCCCGGAAGCCGCCTTTAAATTCTCCGCAAACCATTAAAGCAAAAAGACCCGCCAGAATGAAACACAGGATCATCGGCAATCTCAGAAAAATGACACCTACAACCGGTAAAAACGGTGTTAACAATGACAAATTAGGTGCATTGACAATTTGCGGTTCTTTGGAAACAGTCCATGTATAACGAGGATTCTTAATTTTCAGATAAATCACAGAAAAAACAGAAACAATCGAAATCATTACGACAAAGGCTAGAAATCCAAATGTGAAATACGTTGAATAATCATATTCAGTCATCGGAGCAATATCTGCAAAGAATGCCCGATACTGTGCATAGTTAATCGGGTTGATAAAAATTCCTGCAGCAACAGACCCGGTAAATGCAAACAAAGCAATTTCTTTCGGTATACCAATTGAAAAAAGGATTGGCAAAATAACAATGGCAATTGCCAGTACTGGACCTGCTCCGCTCATTGAAGTAAAAATTACCGCTGTAATAATATTCGTTAAAACCAGAATCACTGCTGAATTGTCACCGCCCAGTTCAACAGCTTTTCTGATAATTGTAGCTGCTATACCAGTGTCCAGCAGCACACGCCCAAACCAGGCGCCAAAGAATACATTTACCAAAATACCGCCCCATGCTTCAGGTGCCTTCTGGTAAACAGCCTGAATCATCTCAAGCACCGGCGTAATTGAGCCTTCTGTCACAAAAATATCGATACTTGGTAAAATTGTCCAAAGGGCAGCCATCACAATAAAACCAACCATCAAATTGAATCCTTTAATCGAATAAACCACAAGTCCTATAAAAGATAAAAATAAAATAATGCCAATTACTTCCGTCATAAAGATTCATCATCCCCTCTTATTTCCACCTGCACCAATATATTGTTACTTAGTTCACAATACATTAGACTCCTTACTTCAGTATAACGGTTCTTTAAATAATTTAAAGCTGTTTTTAGACTTAAAGCTGAGACAATCAGAGAAAAATTCTCCTGCCTCAGCATTGTTATCTCTATTTATTCAATGATAATGTTTCCAGCATTTCCCGCAGGACAGCTACCGGTACTTGTCCTGGAGCAGAAGCCTGTGCTGCCGCACCAAATGTCATGGCTGAGCCAAATACTTCTCCAGTCAAACGACTGACCATCCCCAACTGCCCCATAGACATGGTCACAATCGGTCGATCTGCATACTTCGTTTTCATTTCATTTGTTGCTTCCAGCAGCGTTAATACATCCGCAGCGCTTTGCGGCATTACTGCAATTTTACAAATATCTGCATGTTTTTCCTGCATGGAACGAAGACGCTGAACGATCTCGCCTTTCTCCGGTGTTTTATCAAAGTCATGGTTGCACATAACAATTTTAATCCCTTTAGCGTGAGCCTGAGCAATAAGATTCTGAACTTTTTCGTGATCCATAAAAAGCTCAACATCCAATAAATCCAGCTGACCACTTTCAATCACGGTCTGGTAAACAGCGAAATAATCTTCGTCAGAAAATTCGCGCTCGCCACCTTCTTTTTTTGTTCGGAACGTTACCAGCAGCGGCTTCTCCTGAAGAACCTCAGCTACTTCTTTTGACAGCTCTGCAACTGCCTGAAAATCAGCCACATCTTCATAGAAATCAATTCGCCATTCCGCTAAATCACAATCCAGATTATTTAATCGCCTTGCTTCAGCTAAAACATCTGACTTTGTTTTACCAACAAGCGGTACAATAATTTTTGGTTTTCCTTCACCCAAAGTGATATTTTTTACTTTAACCAGCTTCACCAGCAAGCCCTCCTTTTGTCTTTTCCGGCGTTGTGTCTATGACTTGTCTGTATCGAATGAAAATAACGACAGCCAGGATAAAGCCGATTCCTGCAATAATCGTGTCAAACAGCATAATTCCGCGCGGGTTACTACTAGCAATTTTACCAGAAACAACCGGGATAACAAAGGAGGCAATGCTTCCAAATGTATAGAAAATACCAGTAATTGTTCCTTTACCAGCAGGGAACATTTCACCCATCACTGTTAAGCCAAGCTGCATGACGCCTCCGGCCGCAAAAAAGCCGACACTTACTGCTCCGATTTTCAAGACTGCCGGTGTTGGAAACAGCCACATTGCACCAATTGAAATAAACGAAGCCAACGTATACGGCAGGATCAGATTAACCGGACGAACCTTCGTCGCAACAACTGCTGTTACTGCCACACAGACCAATGACCCTGTAGAATAGTAGGAAACCAGAAGTTTTGCTGCATTTTCTGTCATTAACGCTACTTCCTGACCATACAGGGCAATATACTGACTAATCAAGTAAAATGTTGCCTGAGAAATAAATCCGTAGATAACAAAAGCCACTCCTTCAATCTGCATCTTAGGTTTGCTTTTGAAGTTTGTTGTCGGTACTTCCTCCCCAGCTTTTTCAGCAGCCTTTGTATCCTCATCCGGAAACGGCATTTTCAGCAAGAACAGACCGTTTAACACCAGCAGAACGATACAAACCATGAAGGACCAGCCGAACCATAACCCGCTTGTACCTAAAAAGGCAATAATAAATGGCAGTCCAAACTGACCAATTTGAACCGCTGCTTTAATCAGAACATTGGCTGTTCCGGCTGTTTTAGGAAAAGATTCCATTAATGCCGGATAAGTACCTGAATCCAGACAGGAATTAGCAATACCGGCTACAACCCCAAAAATCATTGCCAGCGGAACACTCGGACTGAATAAAATTCCTGCAAAGAACAGGATATAAACAAACATTCCCAAGTAGACAAACGGCTTACGTCCAAATTTATCTGACAGACGACCTGAAATTAAAATAGCAATTAAGCGTCCAATCCCCAACATTGCAACAACACTGGAAACCCCTTCTATATTCGTATTCCATTGTGATGCCAGTGCATCTTTGTTCTGCATGATAATCAAGACACCCATACCATGGATGATGTAATTGATATATAACCCAATTGCTGTCGGCATATATTTGTTTTTCATTGTTTTGCTCCTCATCTTTTATAATAGCTTATCGTTGTAAATTTGAGATACTCATTGAAATTGTATTACTTTATCCAGATTGTATCTGAAAAATTCAATTTTCACTGTATTTCTCAGATCCTTTCCGCAAGGCAAACACTAGTCTTTAAATAACAATTCTTTGATATAGTCAACCGGCATTTCTTCCCCTGTAAACAGTTTAAACGCTTCTGCTCCCTGATAGAGCATCATACCTAACCCGTTGATAGTTTTCTTCGCTCCATTTTCTTTGGCAAATTTTAACAACTTTGTTTCTTTTGGAATATAGACAACATCGAATATCACAAGGTCCGGACGAATCACTTCAGGATCAGTAATCAGACTGACATCTTCCAACGGCTTCATGCCACAGCCGGTCGCATCAATATAAATGCTGCTTTCACTGATTGACTGCTTAAATGCAGCCTGATCAGATAAATCTGTCAATGTAGCTTTACAATCTGTTTTACTGTTGATTTTTTCCACTATTTCTTCAGCTGCTTTAAACTGCTGATCTTTGATATTAAAAATTCTCAGCTCTTTTACGCCATCTAATGCAGCCTGAATGGCAATAGCAGTTCCGGCACCTCCAGCTCCCGTCATGGTAACAATTTGATCTTTGACTTCCACGCCTTCTTCTTTCAACGCCCTCATTGCACCGGTTCCATCAGTCACATGACCAACCAAATGCCCTTTGCCGTCCAGATTTGTTACCGTGTTAACCGCTCCAACTAATTCAGCAGCTGGTGATAACTCATCAAGATAAGGAATAATCGCCTGTTTATTCGGCATTGATACGTTTGATCCGCGAATCCCCAAAGCTCTCAGTCCCTGTACCGCATCCGCCAGCTCTTTATTGCCGACTTCAAATGCCAGATAAGCATAATCCAAGCCAAGCTTCGCAAACGCCTCATTGTGCATCGTCGGTGAAAGACTATGGCGAATCGGTGTTGCCATTAAACCAATTAATAACGTGTGTCCATCCAATCGTTCTGTCATTTTTTAGATTCCTCACTTTTATAATTTTTGCAGACTTTTTGTCTGTTCATACAATTGCTTCTGTGTTCTCGTTGTTTCCAATACTTCCAGTGTTTTCAGAACATCCCTGGCTTCTCTGGTTCCTTCCATGATTCTTCGAGCTGTTTTACTGTCCCCAATATTCAACAAAACTGTGCCATTTTCACGTGCATAGCAATCCAGTTCACGAATCAACGGTGCCTCTGCTCTCATACCGAGACAGACAAAGCCCAAATCAAACGAAAGCTCTGCCGTTTTGCCGTCCGTCTCCACAGTAAAGCTTGATTCATTGACTTCCATCAGCTTGGTGGACACGTAAGCTTCTACCCCATATTCTTCGACAATCTCCATCATTGCCAGCTTCGTAATTACATCCAAATCTTTTCCAAGCTCTGTCTGCATTTCCACGATACTGACTTTTTTTGCTCCCCGTTCAGCATAGTATTCTACGACATCCAAGCCAACTGCTCCACCGCCGATAACCACCACTTCTTTTCCTTCAAACTCCTGAAAATCATCCATGTTGTTCAAGATATCAAAAATGGAAAAAATCTTTCTATTTTTATTTTCAAGCTGTTCATGCAAACCTTTAATCGGCGGTAATAATGGTTTTGCTCCTGTAGCATTTACAATGACATCCGGACTCATTGCTTCGATTTCTTTCAATCCAGCTTGGTGGTTTAGGTGAATGGACAGATTATCCAGCTCTTTACAGCGGTTTATCTGATACGTAATAAAATCATCTATTCGTTTCTTGTCAGGGAAGCGGGCAATTTCATGCCCCAGTCCGCCCAGATAGTCCTTCTGTTCAAATAATTCCACAGAAACCCCTACTTCCGCTGCAGTTGCAGCTGCTTCAAGTCCGGCTGTTCCTCCGCCGATAACCACCATTTTTGTTGGATGCAGAACCGGCTTCATTTTGTAGCTATCTTCATAATGCAGATCAGGATTCACCGTACAGCGAATCGGTCTGGCTTTTGAAATTCTGTGATCTGCACAACCGATATTACAGGAAATACATTTTCTCAATAAATGTTCCTGTCCATTCGCTACTTTATTCACCCAGCTTGGTTCAGCAATCAGTCCCCGTCCCATTGCGAGCAGATCCGCTTCCCCATTTTCCAGAATTTCTGCAGCCCGTTTCGGGCTTCTAATATTTCCAGAAGTGACAATCACTTTATCTGGATATTTTCCTTTCACTTCTTTTGCCATATATGAGCGCCAGCCGTCCGGCAAATTCATTTTATCAATTTGATACTGCAAATTGTCGTTTAACGCAGCAGATACATTTAAAATATCGACTTCCTCAGCGAAATAATCAAGAATCTGCAGACTTTCTTCCAGCGTATTGCCCCCTTCTAAAAGTTCATCTGCACTAATTCTCAGTGAAATTGGAAAAAATGGTCCAACTGCTTTGCGAATTGCTTCAACAACCAACTTTGTGAATCTCGCTCTGTTTTCTGTGCTTCCACCAAATTGATCTGTTCTCTTGTTATACAACGGAGACAGGAACTGACTTAACAAATAGGAATGACCTGCATGAATCTCCACACAATCAAAGCCGGCACGCTGTGCACGTTGCGCGCCATCTGCATAACGATCAATGATTTGATAGATTTCCTCCTCTTTCAGTGGACGAGGAATTGGATTGCCTTTTTTAGAAGGAATGTCTGAAGCCGATACGGGCTGTTCCCCTTCCAGCCTCAATCCATAAGCTGAAGCTCCTGCATGATTTATTTGAACCGAAGTACAGGCACCATATGCATGCATCTTTTCATTAAAATGCCATAAGCCTGATATGTACTGATCATTATCCATTCTCAATTGTCTGGCACCATTTGTTCCCAGCGGAAAATCAATACAGACATTTTCCAATGTAATCAATCCAGTTCCGCCTTTGGCACGCTGTTCATAGTAAGAAACATGCTGCATACTGAATGTTCCATCCATATTTGCGAAATTTGTTCCCATTGGCGGCATAATAACCCTATTTTTTAGTGTCATTCGTTTCACTGTCAACGGTTCAAAAATTGCTTGATATTTATCCATGATTGCCTCCTGTTTCCTTTTCGATTGTTAATTTATTCACAATTACAGTTTATGGAAAAATACCAATAAATTCCAATGAAACTTTTTAGAGTAATCCATAAATATTATTTATGAATACTTTTTTAATACCTTAAAGAAACATATTAATATCTTATGGAGGAAAAAATCTGATGAATATTCTCTAAAAAAAGAAAACTTTCAAAAAAATAGTTCATTAAAAAAACAGAACATCTCTTTGACAGCAAATAGGCTTGCTGTAACTATCTATTCGTGATATTTTTAATTTAATAATGAAAGGCCAACTCTAATCTCTATTCGTAAAATAAATGGGTTTCAAAAAAATTTATACTTATTTATTCTCATATAGAAACAACCAGTCATATGACAGTTTAATAAACACGCTGCTGAATCCAGATTGGAGATACAAAAATTAAGCAGAGAGAAGCTGACCAGCTGAAAAATATTATTTTTATAGGCAGACCTATGGGCGTTGGGAAATCGACAACGGCAAAGCAGTCAGCGAAACTCCTTCCCCACAGTGTTTTTCTAGACAGATACTGGTATTGAAACATGCATCCATTTGTAGTAAATGAGAAAAATAAAAAGATTGTTGTAAGCAATATCGGCTTCCTTCTCAATTCTTTTATTGCTAATTCAACGATTGAAAACATTGTGTTCTGCTGAGTAATGAATAGACAGAAGATTCTTGATGAAATAAAAGAAAGACTATTTCTGGATGATCATCGTTTTTTTAGTTTTTCGCTTATTTGCACTGAAGAAGAATTGACCAGAAGGATTTCAAAGACTATCGAACAGAGAACCCGCAGCGAATCCGCTTTACCAAACGCAGTTGCACGTCTGCCATTATACAATGAACTGACAACTGTTTTAATTGATACCACGGGAAAATCAGTCGCTGAAGTGGTTTATACTGTCACCAAAGAAATTTCTCCAACTACTAACAATTAAAGAAATTTAATCTATCTTTATTCCAAGCGGATAGCTATAACAGATAGTAAGACTTTCCATCAAAATAATGCATAATTTCGTAATTATTGATAAAATGAAGGTCAGGACAAAAACGATCAGCTCCAAGCATTAAGTCCGAATATCCGAAAATTGTCAAGGAACACCATTCATAAAATGAATAGCTGAGAATGGATACACTGCACTGCGCTTTAATCCCATCAACTTCTACGTAGAAAACATACGAGAGTTGACAGGCTTCACCAGGATTACTTTAGCAGAGTAGATGACGTCCTGTTACCTACTCGGTGAAGGACCTGCCTCATATTTTCAGGATCGTTCGGCTTAATTCCGAAAGAACTGCTCCTGCGGTTACTCGTCGCAAAAAGAATTTTTGCTTTTGTATCACCGTTTATTCGGAGATAGGTACGAAGAGAGTTTGAAACTTTATTTCTGTCCCACTATCATTTCTGACTAAAAATTAGTACGGATAAATAAAAATATATAAGTGAATGAAATTCGAAAGGAGCCTCCTATGAATCTTAGGCAGTTGGAATTTTTTAAAATGCTGGCGGATACAGAGCATATGACTCAGGCAGCCAAGCTGCTAAATACCACACAGCCTAATTTAAGTCATGCCATGTCCGAATTGGAAAAAGAGCTGGAAGCACAGCTGTTTGAAAAAATCGGGCGAAATATTCAGCTGACGAAATATGGAAAGTTTTTTTACAAGTATGTCAATACGGCTTTAAGTGAACTATCAAAGGGTGAACGAGCATTGAAAGATTTGGTCAGTCCAGATAAGGGCCTGATTGATTTTGGCTTTATCTATACAGCCGGTTCGTTTCTTGCTCCAATGCTCTTGAAGGAATTTTCTGCCAGAGAAGGAAATAGTCAGATTCGATTTAATTTATTTCAGGGAAATTCCTCTGATATGATGGATCTCCTGCTGCGAGAAGAAGTCGATCTGGCCATTACATCAAAACTAAAAGAAGACAAACAGCTTCATTATGATATTTTAACCGAGGATGAAGTGGTGCTGATTGTGCCGCCAAATCATCCTCTGGCTCAATACGACCAGATTTCGTTAAAAGAAACAGCTGGATACCCATTTGTCTACTTCAATAAGCGAAGCGGACTTCGACCGTACATTGATAAAATTTTGAGCACATCAAATGTCGAACCCGAAATTGTCTGTGAAGTAGAGGAAGACCACTCGATGCTTGGCTTTGTTGCCCATGGCTTTGGCATCGCATTGATGCCCAGCATCCCTTCCATTTCTTCTTATCAGGTAAAAGCAATACGCCTAATTGACAATTCTCAGCCAAGATATATTTATCTGGCAACAAAAAAAGAGCATTTTCTGTCGCCGGCAGCAATTCGCTTTAAAGAGTTTATCCTCCTTTTTACCCAAGGATATTTCAATGATTTTGAACATTAAAAAAGGACAATAGGTTGGGCTTGCTTTATTCGTCCGCTCAACTCATTGTCTTATTTATTCGTCTGAAACAATCAAAAATATTTGCTAAATACTCTTAATAAAAGAATAACTGGATTTTTCAAATACTGCCTTTTCTTCATAAAACCGATGTGCTTCCACTCTCTGCAATCCTGAAGATAATGTGGTTTAGTTATAACCATCTGTCTTGGTAATTTCTTCGAGCTGTTTCAAAACATCTGTTCCAACGCCGCCGGAACATTCATTCTTGTCTACAACCAGATTACAAATCCATAGACAACGGTCATAAGTGTCTGCCTGTTCATCACACCACAACAGGCAATAGTCTCCCTATTGTCGGAGCGATGAGCATAGAGCTGATAGTCTACCTCCTTCTGATACTCTCTGACTTTTTTTAGATACGCTTGTTCAGATAAATGAGTTCTTAATTGTTTCATTACCGGATAAGCCTCAAGAATCTGTTTATCACTCAAACACAATTCTATAACAGACACCTCATTTTTTTGCTTTTCATTATTTGATTTGTCAAATTAAGCTAGACAACTAAACTAATTCATTTGTGCATTTTACAATACTTTTAGATTGAGTGTAAATCAAGCCTTCCAAAAATCTTTCTTGCCGTACGACCATCGTCAACATTGATAAAATTGTACTTTCGGTCATCTCTGACAATTCAACTTCCTTAAACTGGTTCATAGCTTATTCCCAAATTCTAAAAATATTCCAGATAATTCATATCCATACATCCATTGTTAGAAAAATCCATTAAGAAATTACTAGCTACTTCTGAAAAAACAAAATGTGATAGTCCCTGATCCGATTTATCTTTTTTCCAGTCCCATTTGATAATGGTCTGCTCATTCTTCGCTTGGCAGTGAAAGTAGAACTGGTCTTTGATGAAAACTTTTTGAAAATGATTCTCTTTAAAAGAAAGATTAGGGGCTAGAATATCTAGGAAGCCTTTGGTATGATCAGATAGAGCCATCTTGAGAAACTCCTTTAGATTGGTTTTGGTCGACTTTAATTCTAACGGGGTTCAAGGTGTCTTTCCTGTTTTTTTCAAAAAAAGTGCCAGTAAATGTAACCTCACCAACACTAGATATTATAGAGTCTTATAGAGTCTGAAAATGTCATCAAGTGTAAAATATCAACACCCAAAAATACGTTTAAAAGCTTCGTAAAATGAACTTTTAAACGTATTTTTATTATTGTACAGGCGCTGCAAACTTTTCCTAATTAAGACAGAAATAAATTTCTAGAGAAAACCGGAATGCAACATTAGTGTAAATAAACAGAACAAGATAATTTGCAAGCTGAGACCACCAGTATTGAACACATGTTGCACTGGCATTTATAATAATCAGATTACTCCAGTATTCTTTATACATTACAATGATATAAACACGCCTTTTGGATAAAAATATATCCATTGCAGGATAGGAATAGATAGTTAGTCTTTTCATGTTAATGGAACCCGGAGAATCATTTTTTGCTGATCTTACCAGATTTCTTTTGTTTCATCCGTTGAAGTTTTTCTTTTCTCTCGGATTTCTTATTTTGATTAACTTTCTCCTTATTCACTCTTCGTACAATATAAAATATCCCAAAACTAGTCAATAAGATAACCACAAATATCAGAACTACCAATTGCCAATCGAAGCCTTGCTTCCCTCTATTGGTCAATCCTTCATTAGCATTTTTGGCTTCTTCATCTGTGATTGTAAATGGTTGATCCCACGACCACTCATGCTCACCAGATACAGCTAAAACATGGGCTTCATAATCCCCCGCTACCAGCTTGCTTCCGACTGGAACAGGGAAGCTCATCTGATTGTTCGGCCCCATCTGCAGATCACTCCTCTTGGTCTCATACAGCACTGCTGCTTTGCCTGCCTGAGTAATCGTCACTTCCAAAACTAAATCCCCCAAATACGCTGCCTCTATATTTGAGAGGTTCACAAACAACACACCCTCACCATTCTTCGTACCCGCAACTACAGTATTCAATACTAGTTTCGGATATACTTCCGTATCCGTTTCTGTCAGTAGTACTCCGATCAAAAAGGCATACTCGTTGATGACTCCAGTCTGTTTAGAGCGTTTCTTTTCATCCACCGTTTCCTTTAGCTGAATTCCGCCCGAGATCACCCCATCATAGGACTTAGCCGGCATCTGGATTGTTAGGGAAAGCTTCTCTGTTCCTTTGGCCGGTACCTTGATGGTTTCAGGCCCGCTCACTATCTCTTCAAACGCATAACGCAGTGACGCATCCTGTTCAATGCCTGTTGGACCGTTTTCAATCACCCCGTTACTGTTGGTAGTCGTACCGTTCAAAGACACTTCAATTGTTTGGTCTTTATCCGTCAGATTTCTTAACTCCACTTCGATTGTCTGTTTCTGTTTTGGTTTCATCCGCAAATCAAAATACCCTACCTGGCTTCGCTGATTCTCTGGATGAATAACTTTATAGGTAAAACCGATCGGGTTTTCTATAGTGCTTCCTTCTGTCTCTACACCATAGACTGTCACGCTGCTGTACAGACAAAACAGAAGACTCATTATGTATAATAAAGGAATGCTTTTCTTTCCCTGAACCATTTCTGCCTCTCCTTCCGCTTCCGCAGCACCGACTGATCGCTTCGAACAACCGATGCTCAACGAACTGATTTTGCTTGTTTCATTGATTCTCTCCAAGTACAGTCTGCTACTGCAGTCTTTCTTCAAAGTCAGCTTTACGCCACCATACTAGCAGACCTATTCCCGTCAACAAACTAATCCCCAAACTAATCTTCTGAATCCAGGTTCCCTGATACCACAGCGTTAATTCTCCTCTGCCATTGACTTCCACCTCCGCAAACCCATGCATGGACGTCCCCTTGTATGTTCCGGCATTACGAACCTTACTGTACGTGCCTGTTCCGCTGACCATATAGCCCTTATATAATAGAACCGGAAAAATAAGACGAACAGGTTCGCTGGTCTCATAGCTCAGTGAAAAAATATTGTTTTCCCGAGACATCTGACTAACTGCTGCGGCCTCTTCCGGTTCTGAAATTAATGTGGTCGGAGTCATCCAGCTTTCCATCCCCGCCGGCAGAAATTCTCTGCCTGAGCCGGTCTCATACTCACCGCTCATTTGCTCAAAGGATTCATAGGGGACCAGTCGGGTGTCAGAAGCTCTCATCTGAAGCTGCATCTGTAGACTGCTTCCCAGCAGCCACAGGCTGAGGACTAGAAAAAAACTCCGTCGATACATTGGCTTAGAAAACAGCTTCAATAGACCATCTGCCACTACCCAGCTAAAACACAGGCTGACAAGTAAAAAGTACCGCCAGGGAAACTGCAGCACATTGAAAAAGGTCCCGTCAAACAAGTGATGGGGAAACAAGTTCGTCGCTAAAAACAGAAACACAGTACCCAGCTCCGCCAACTGTCGATTAAATGTATCCAGCCGCCAATACAACATAAGGCTGACCACCAGCACCACAAACACCCAGATCCCCAGATTATTATACCTCAAGTTGCTCACAGCACCTGCCCAGTACTCTTCCAGACTTTCTGCCGTGTGCGACAGGTAAAATATAGGTTCCTCTGCAACCCGCAACTTCTGATAGACTAGCTGTTCCACCATCGGCGCCCAGCCAGCCATCGTCAATAATAGCGTACAGCCAGCTGCCTTCGCCAAAGACCAAAGTCGTCGGGGAGCACGAATCAGATTCCCTACATTGCGCAAACAAAACAGAGCAAGAAACAAACAGGCTATCAAAGTGGATAACAGGTGCCCGTAAAACAATCCTGTCATACCGGCAGTCAGCCAGAACCAGCGGTTCTGATCCCCGCACACCACCTGATACCCACCTACCAAAATCAGCGGGAAGACCATAAAAGCCAATACTTCTCCCAGTGCAGCCCGATATAGAACATCTGTCAGCCGATAGGTAGACAGACCATAGACCACCGCAAACAAACAGGCCCCTGTTCGCTGTGTCGGACGCAGCTGCAGAAAGCTTTGATAGGCAATCACAAATGTCGCCAGACTTACCAGATACAAATAGAGACTGTAGCTCTGTACTAGAGAAAGTCCCCCTATCCGCAGCAACGCCGCTGGATATAGAAAGAAATCCGGATAAAAAATACCTGTCGCATACCCCATACCGCCGGTGATAAAGTAATTGATTTTCGGCAGCCAATCCCCTTGTCCCAACGATTGAGCCAGGCCTTCGATCCGACCCAGATGAAAATTCAAGTCATCTCCAAAAAAGAGACGTCCATCTATCCTCAGTGCACCAAACAGTGACACGGCAGCCAGTATCGCAAAAATCAGATAAGGAAATAGCAGGCGCCGACGTGCCGGCCATTCGTTGGCTTTGTTCATGGTCTTCTGTTCATTCATTGATACACTCCTCTTTTTCTATCTCGCTTTTCCTCTTCTAAGCTTATACTCGATAATCGTACGTTGCTCCTGATATCTTATAGGGATAACCCGTACTGTCAAATTCCACTATCAGTCCCTTGCCAAATGTCTTGGCTTCTTTGCCTTTCAGATAATCTGCATAAAGCGTCACCGATTGATTTGCCATTTCCTCTGGTGTTTTCACTGTGGCTTCAAACTCCCTCATTCGCTGATCCAAATCCTGTATTTGCAGAATCTCACCCAGTTGTCGGATTAAAGTCAAAAACTCCTTACCCTGATAGCTCTTCTCTCCTGTCCAGTTAAAAATATCAATTTTCTGCCCGGACAGTTTAACTTTTTTCAGCTCCGGTAGATACTGATACACAGCTGTTACAGTTCCATACGCCACATAGGTCCCTTCACTGTTTGAAAAGGTATCCGTTACACTGAGCTTCAATTGTTTATCTGTTGTCGACAGCTGAAGTTCCCCCAGTTCTGACTCCACACCCTCTCGGGCAAACTCTTCCTCTATCGATGCCCGCAGTGCATCAAACGATGGCAGCACCGACAGACCAAACTTGTCTGTCAACTCTGTTTTGATGGTTTCCTCTGAATCGGCGTAGTTGTAAGACCCAAATGCACGGGTCTGGTCCCCCCACCAGGTAAATGCAGCTTCCTCTTTTGGCAAAGAGACTTCTGCTGTCGATGGGTTCGATGTACAACCGCTAAGTCCCAGACTCACCCAGCCAATCACTACTATTGATAGCCAATGTTTCATTTATCTTTCTCCTTCTCAGGTGTTATTATTCGCCAGACGAATGGCTTCCTTCTCTGGAAAGACAACTACATCCGGCGTTAACAATAATTCTTTGGTGCGGTCTGCCTTCGGCAGAAGATATACCACTGCCGCCTCCCTTGTCTTTCCTGCCTCAAGCGAGTCTTCTCCTGCTTCAAGCAGCGTCTTAATCTCACTATCCAACTCGCCCAGGTCCATTAAAGAAACCAGTGTCATCGGTGTGCTGCCCGCAGTTGCCTTGATTCCCTTACTCCATTGCTCTTTGGGAGAAAAGGATGCTGTGCTGACATTTACACAGGTAAAACGAAGAACCAACAGGTCTTCCTCTGTCGTCCAATCCACTTGTTTATATCCTGTGATTTGCAGATCAACTATATCATTGTTCATTGTCCCCAAGTCGTTACCAGTAGTCGCCCCCTCAGAAGTATCAGTAGTCGCTACACCTGTTTCTTTCAACGTCTGGACAGATTGCTCAAACAATGCCTTACGCTTGGCATCTGACTGATCATCCGGACTGTAAAACTGAAACTCCACCAAATTGGTGTCTGTTGCCACGTAAAAGAGGTGAACCCACATTTTTCGTTTTTTATAGGTACTTTCTGCCAGATAATACACGCCCGGCCACTCTCCCACCTCAAATTCTGTCGGAGTCATGCTTCCTTCAACACTATACAGTTCTTCCAAAGTCGTCTGAGTTGTCTCAATCAGGTCCTCTTTGGCTAACCCCGGTACCTCCTCTACCCGAATAAACATTCGAGCTGTACTTTGGCTGTCCTCAGCACCAAATACAGCGGCTTGATTAAAGACTTCCTTATACGCCTCAACTGCTTCCCATTTTTCTGGCAGAGAAAAGCGATACGCTATTTCGTTACCGGTAAAGCTCACCGTCTCTGCAGACAGTTTGCCTTGTCCACATCCCGTCAGTATCAGAAGCAACAGGCAGAAAACGACAAGTACTCGCCAGCTAGTTTGTGTCATCTTCGACTTCCTTTCTCTGTTTCCTTCTCAGCATCCACATCATACCAATAAACAAGCCCGTGCAGCCCAACAGCAGTCCTACCCCGATTGCAAAGCCTGGCGGCAGATAAACAAAACGGATCTCATGCTCACCGGCAGTCACAGGAACTGTTAAAAAAGCCTCTTTGAACGGAGTGATTGCTACTTCCTTACCATCAATATAGACACGCCAGCCTCTGTCATAGGGAATGGTCGTAAACAACACCTGATCATCTGCTGCGTTTACTTTACCGATCGCTACACGCCCCTCTGTCACCATCTCCACGCCTTTGTTCTGAATCAGTTCAATTGCTGCCGCATACTTCTCTGTATCCAACACCAACACATCCGGTTTATACAGACTGACATGTGTCTGCTCCAATGTTCCCCGTGGAAACGTCGTTGTCACTTCCACTGTCGTCGTTTCCTCATAATACCCAATATTATAATACTGCCCACTGTTTGGCAGACTCATAGAACGGGTTATCTCGTTGACCGTTAACTGAACATCCATCCCGCTGGACAGACCAAAATCGGTCGGAACAAGGCTTAAATACCCCTGGCTGTGGGCTGGAACAGTGACCGACCAGGTCACTGATTTGTTTTTCCCTGGCTGCTCTTCTCCAATGTTCAGAATTGTACCATTTTCTTTTTCTGTTAAAATTGCATACTCCGAATCCACAATTGTTGCATCTTTAACCGAATAGAAATCGAGCTGCTTTCCTGAGAAATACTGAAACAGCTCGGTTTGATTGTTCAACACACCCTCCTGATAAATCCCCTCATCCGTTAGAATCCCCAACGGCAGAGCATAACGATTTTCATACAGGCTGTAGTCACCGTTTGTAGCGACTTTTTCAAAACCGAACTTCATCGGATCTCCCTTGGCAATGTTATACTGAATCCCCACAAGGGCGTCGCCCAATAACGTATTGTTTGCATATTGAATATTCAGATTAGTCCCCAGCGAACGAAACCCAAGAGCATTCACATACTGTGACGAATGTCGGTTCCGGATTGATGAGAACATTCCTACACCAGAATACCCAAAATTAAAGCTGTCATTTAATGTAAGTCTGTCCAGATTTTCCATACGGAAAAACGTTTCCTGTGAATCATTTGCAAGATCAGTCAGCGTTTGAATCTCCTGATGTCCGGTAGTATAGAGGACCCGGCTTGGATAGCCCCAATCCTGACGGATTCCGGTAATCATTGCCCGAGTGTTGACAAAGGCTTCTCCACACATCAACAGAACCAGCAAGGCCAGTAAGCCCCTATGCCAAGTCGGTTTTTTCTCCCAAAGTAGATAAATCCCCAGATAAATGATCAAAAGACCAAAAGTAATGTAAATAGTTTCAGTGGTGATAATCCCATAACGCTTCTTGTTCGACAGCAGCAGAAAAGTCAGAAACACACTGCCGACGCCTAAAAAGATATTCATCAATGTATTCATCTGTCTGCTGGTATATCGTTCTAATCCATAACCAGCTAACAATAAAATTAAAAAAGCAATCAAAAAACTAAACCGAAATAAAAACATGTTCGGCGCATGAAGCCCATGCCAAAATAAGTTCAACGGGTAGATATAAATACTCCCAATCAACAGAACAAATAAGCTGCCATAGCCCAGACGTTCCTTCCATGTGGTCTGTCTGCTGACAAAATAAAACAGACAGAAAATCAACGGGAGCAGTCCGGCATAAACAAAGGCCATACTTTCATACTTAGATGTGTCATAGACCCCCACCATCAATTTTGCCACCATATCCCAAGGCCCTGTATCAGCGGTCACTAGAGTCTGTATACTCGTCAAACTTTCCCCATTGCTGCTAAGATCCAGCAGGGTAGGTAAAATGGTCACCATGGAGGCGCCTCCGGCCAACAAGGATGTTGCCAAATACAGC
This sequence comes from Enterococcus sp. BWT-B8, assembly GCF_020567625.1. Lineage (NCBI taxonomy): Bacteria > Bacillati > Bacillota > Bacilli > Lactobacillales > Enterococcaceae > Enterococcus > Enterococcus sp. BWT-B8. The sequence goes on from NZ_JAJDJV010000010.1 coordinate 82,554, forward strand.
CCGATCTGTCTTTTTGCTTTCTCCCAGTGAATCAGGGTACGAATCAGAAAATACAGGAAGCTAAACACACCAACCATGAATGCCATATAAAAATTTGAAACAAACAAGACCAGATAACTGATAAACAACAGGCCTGGTTTTTGCTGATCCATCAGCCGATGGATTCCTAAAATAATCAGAGGAAGATAAACAAATGTATCTAGCCACATAATGACCTGAGAATACCCCACCGCATAGCCTATCAGCGCATAACTGACACTCAGTCCCGTCACCATCCAAGGAGAAAGCTTACGATAGGTTGCCCGGCCAAACACCCAAAAAGACAAGCCGCTGCAGCCAAACTTCAAAAGTGTCAGATAGTATAGGGTATCCGGCATGGCATAGTTGTCAAAAAATACAACCAGCGGACTGAACAACCCATTTAAGTAATAGGCCATCAGCGACCAGTAATTCAGGCCCAAAGACCCGGACCATGTATAAAATATGTTTTGTTTTCCTGTAAGAACGTTATGTAAGCTGGCATGGAAATTCGAATACTGGACAAAGGAATCACTGGACAGAATGGTCAGCTCACTTCCCGGATAAATCCCATGACGCCAATAAACGATTGCCAGTATTAATACCGGCAGTAAAAAACTCAGCAGCGCAGCAGCGCTGTTCTGATTCAACCATTTTTTCTTTATTGTCTGTATCATCGTCTTCTCACTTTCTTTCATTTATCTGTCCTTCTAGCCCACCAATCGGATAATAACGTGACACCACCACACCTTCAATCTGATCCTGTCTGATCAAGCCAAAGGCCCGGCTGTCAGTGGAGTGGTTTCGATTGTCGCCCAATACAAAGTATTGGTCTGGTGGAATCTCTGTCAGGTTTGTCAGAGACTGAGCAACACCTTCGCTCACAGTCAGCTTGATGGTCCCGTCAGGTAAAGAGGATAGCTCCTCTATTACTGGCAGCTCCTGCCCGGTTTCTTTAGGCAAAAGATACAGGGCCGTCCCATCCACCAGCAGAGGATCCCCCGGCAAACCGATCACCCGTTTCACATATGAGTCATCGGGCGCATCTGCAGGAATAAAGGTTACAATGGCATAGCGTACAGGGAGTTGATGCTTATTGAACAAAATCCGATTATTGGTTTGAAAGGTTGGAGCCATCGATCGGCCATCTACCCGGTGAGTGCCAAACCGGAAAAAGAAAAGCCCCAGCAAAACAGCCAAGCTCAATATAATCAGTGTATCTCGATAGCGACTGACTCGTTGACCAACTGTCTGTGGCGCTGAAGCTACCATCTTAGGGACTTTTTTCACCTTCACGCGCATTTTTTTTGGTGTTTGGACACTACCACCGACAGTTGGTTTCTTTTTCTTAGAACGTGGCGTATGTTGTTGACGAGGACTGATCGGTTGTGCCATTGCCTGACGAGTCCGTGACTTTTTTTGTATACGTTTTTTTGACGATACAGCTGACTGCGTTACACTCACCTGCACACCTCCTTGTCTGTTAAAACTGAGTCATTTGATGTAAGGGGAAGATACGGGCTGTTACTACCCCTATCACCACCTCTTCCGAAACAAAACCGAAACTTCGGCTATCGCTGGCATAGCGACGATTGTCACCTAATACAAAATAGCTGTCTTGTGGGACCCTACTTTGGCCCAGTAGCTCCTGTAAAATAAAATTTGCTGTTGCCGGTGTGCTATCTTCGCTTTCTCCGATGCTAGATAAAAAACGTTCTGGGATTTCCTCTCCATCGATCCAGAGGTGTCCTTCCTGATACTCCACTGTTTCTCCCGGCAGACCGATCACGCGACGAATCAGTCGCTGCCCAGTCTGTGGATTCTTGATATATACCAGACTAAATCGTTTGATGCTTCCCTGTTTTCTCACCAACAGTCGCTCCTGATCATTCAGTGTCGGAGTCATCCCGTAACCGTCCACTACTGGTAAGGAAAGCGTCAGATAGCCTATACTTCCTGCCAGCATACTCACAATAGCCACTGTAAGACCCAGCTCGATCAAAAAAGTGCGTAGTATTCGGGATCGTTTCTGTTTTCTTTTTTTCATTTTTACATATGTATGAGAAGAAGCACTAACTGAACGGCTTCGTCTTTTTCTACCCGACTTTGGTTTTTCTGTATTGTTTACTCGTTTTTTCTTTTTCGCAGCTGCTTTCTGCAGGTTCACTGTAGAAGACGCGTTCCCGCAATCATCGGAAGCCGGTCTCCCTGTTTTTCTCTGTTTCTTTCCCTGCTTAGCCACAGCTGTCTTCTTCTGCTTCCCTGTTCCTTCTGTGTAGGCCTGCGGCTTTATTTGTCGTTGGTTGGTGGCTGCTCTTTTTTTCTGCACGCTTCTCCACCTTCTTACTGGTTCTTCTTCAATGCGGCTTCATTTACCTTAAACTGCTTAAAGACTTTTGTCTGACTTTCTTCTGCTTTTTCAATATCTGTTAGATAGCCCTGAATGGCTTCTGTCGCCTGTAACGTTTCCACCCTCTGTCCATTTAGGTTCACACCTAATTCTCTCAACTGAACAAAGTATCGGTTCAACAGCTTTTGATTGTCTTCTGTCAACCCCTGATAAGCCTTTCGTGCCCCATAACTGCCCAGTCGTCCTGACAGCTCATGGATATTTTTAAAGGATTTCTGCGGCGTTGTGCCAGCTTCCAGCTCCTGCAGCTGTACTACCAGCTCCTCCAATAAATAATAACTTTGAACAATGGCTTCTGAATCTTCTGCCTGTAAATGATACTGTTGATAGTAGCGGGTATAAAAACTGCCCCCACCTGCCAGTAGTGCCAATACCAGTAGAACAATCCAACCGGTACACTGACGGCTGTACTGTGCACGCAACTCTTTCTGTTGTCGTTTCCACCGTTTTCTCTTTTTTTTGTTTTTAGGCGGTCGTCTCCCCGACAGCTTCTTCATTCTGCCTCGGGTTCGCCCCCAGAAAAAAAGAAAGAACAGCCCGAAAAACAAAAAGAGAAGGGCCGCAGCTAACAGCGAAACGAATGACCAATCTAATACACTCATTTCTTTCCCTCCTCTCCATTACTTACTTTCTTTTTTTCTTTGTTTTGCGTTGTTTTTTCTTTTTCTTACGATTCAGGTACACAATCAAAAAGAGGACTCCACCAAGCACCAGCCCGCCTCCGACAATCAGTCCCACCAACAGCCAGTTGATGCCTTGTTCCTGAGTCAGCTGTACATCCTGTTTATTAAATTTGTCCGCTTCTTCATCTGTAATCGTGAAGTCCTGATCCCATTCCCAACTTCGGTCACCGGCAGTGGCCACAACACGAGCATGATAGTCCCCAGGTTCCATCCGTTCACCATTCATGGAGATAGGAAAGTCCACCATACTATTTGGAGCTACCCGCATATTGGCTTTCTTTGTATCATAGATGACATCCTCACTACCTTGTTTAGTAATTTGCGCTTCCACAGTCAACGCGTTCAGGTATTCTGCTTCCACATTTGAAAAGTTTACATAGATCGTATTGCGGGCATTGTTGGTACCTGCATATACCTGATTCAGTTCCAAATTCGGCTGTACCTCTGTATCGGTCTCTGTCAACATCATACCAATCAAAAAGGCATATTCATTAATCAATCCAGTCTGTCCTTTTCGGGCTTCTTCATCTATTTTTTCCTTCAGCTGAATCCCACCAGAAATCACGCCGTCATAGCTTACCTCCGGCATTGTGATGGCCAGATCCAGCGTCACCACTTCTCCCGGCGGGAGAGTCACCGTCTCCGGTCCTTTTACCAAGTCCTTGAAATCGTACTTTAACGAAGCATCGTTATCAATGGCGATAGGACCATATTCAATGACGCCGTTCCCATTGGTCTTGGCCCCATTTAACGAAACTTCCACCGTTTTTTCTACCCCTCCATTGTTGGCCAATTCAATCTGAACCGTTTGTTGCTGGCCAGGACTCATCCGTAAATCAAAGTACCCGATCGTCATATCTCGCTGATTCTCTGGAAACATCACCTTGTATGAAAAACCCGCCGGGTTGGCATTCGTGTCAGAAGATCCTTCTTCTGCATATGTCGAGGTCGCAAAACCTCCCAGTCCTACTATGTATAATAGCCCAATCATCAGGCTGATCCATCGCTTGTTCATCTTTTTGTCTTCCTCGCTTCCTTTTATGAAAGAAGGTCGCCGACTTGAGTCAAGCCGACGCCCTCCAACACATTAAATCTTCTTAGTTTACAGACGCAAGTGTCCAAGTGATTACTGCTGTGTAATCCCCTTTTTTCGCTGTTGTTACTGGAATTTCAAGAACAACTGATTCTGCTCCAGTTGCATCAGATGCTGTACCGAAGTTCAATTCGAATTGTCCGTATCCTTTCCCTGCACCACCTGCTGGGTTGTCGATAAATGTTTGTTTTTCACCAGTGTCACCGGCTAATGTTACTGCACTTGTTGTTACGCCTGCAGGATCCAATTCAGCTGCTCCACCGTTGTTGCTTAACCACATGTTGTTGTATTGGATTGTCGCACCAGTTAATAGCACACCTGTACCTGTTTTGAATTGTTCTGATACTTCTGCTTGCAATGTATATTGGTGATCCGCTGCTTCACGGAAGTCTTGGAAAGATACAAAGTTTTGTACGTCAAATTCATCAGCATTACCTTTGTTTGCTGCAAATAATTCAGCATTCCAAGTTGTTTGAGAACCTATACCAGCCACGCTGTGCTCGCCAAATTCTAATGGTGTTACGAAGATCATTCCGAAATCACCTGGGTTTACCATAGATGGATCTGTAATCTGTGTACCATCAGAAGAACCTGGATCTGTGATTGTTGGTACACCTGAAGTGTCAGATGTGAAAGCAATATGCCCGGTACCAGTTTTTGGATCTTCTACCGCTTTTGTAGCATTTGGCAACGCAAGTGCCAGTCCTGCTGCTGCTACTAACGCAGCGCCGCATAATTTGTGTGATAATTTCATGTGTGTTTCCTCCTAGTTTGTGTGTGTTTTATTTATGGCAACTCGGCTAATATCCAAGTTAACACCGTTGTGTAAGTAACCGGGTCCTTTTTGGTTGCCCCCGGTATGGACAACTTGATGGCGCTGTTTTCATAAACCTGCTGGTTTTCATAGGCCGCATCAACGACAGGCTGACCATCTTCCGTTATTTTAGGGGTCAATGTACTGGTTAATCCTAATGGATTCTCCGCTGAAGCCCCAAAGGAAATCGACCAGGTACCTGAACCTGTACCCACGGCAGCTTCTGCCAGATTATAGGTAGAACCGATATTGTCCAGATGAATGACTTCTTTGGACACCACCGGTGCCTGAACCGCTGTCTGGGCGGAGTTAGTCCACGCCTGATCTAGAGACAGCACGGCACCATCCAGCTGTCGGTTCGGGGTGTCAGGATTATAAAACTGCATCTCCTGCCGAAGCTGTAACGTCCAGCCTAAAGCACCACCCCGGTAATCCGAAATCTGGATAAAGTTTCCCCGGGCTGCCGTACCGTCGTGAAACAGCTGGGCATTGACCGGATAACTGGTATCCTTTGATGACAGCCTATTCGCTGAGAAGCTCAGCTGCGGAACAAATTCGATGCGCAGGTCTCCGTTGGTCCTTGGACTTTCACCCGGATCCACCGGTGTATCCGGATGTTCCGGATCCTTGACCAGCCCGTCGCCTTCATCCCCAGCAAACCGTACGTGGCCATTGCCGGCTGTACTTGAGGTTTCCGCCTGTGCAGACACAGGAAGTGCTGCACAGAGTACGCTCCCAAGAACTAGACAGCCAAGCAGATGTGTTAACGTCTGTTTCATTCTTCTGCCTCCTTTTTCCTGCGTTTATAAAGGAATAAGAGGAAGGCAGCAACAATCAGAGCTGCTCCGCTGATGGACAGACTTTTCTTCACCAGTTCCCCTGTAGAGGGGTATTTCCCAGCCGGTTTGGTTACCGGCAGTTCAGAAGAGCTGACCGAAGGTACAGGTTCTTGCGAACTGCTTGAAACAGGCGGTTCGGAGCTGGAAGGCTCCGGTTCATCTTCATAGAACGTTATTTGTCCATTGGTCTGAACCTGACCGCCGTTACCTTCAGCAAAAGCTGTGTTTCCAACTACTGTAAACCCTATTACCATAATCAGAGACGATAATAGTAGGAACAATTTTTTCATTTTCAACACTATTACCTCCTTTTTATGGTATAAACGTATCCGCAACAGTAAACTCAATGACAGCTTGGTACTCACCAAGTTTTCGATATTGCGTAGCAGAAACATCCATCACAAAGCCATTGTCTTTGTTTTCCCATTCCGACTGACTGACATTATAGTCACCTGCGGCAGTCTGTTGGGTGATTATAACTGCCTGATCTAAGCTCATTGTTTCTATTCCATCATCATTTTTATATTTCAATGAAGTTGGCAACGTATAGTTTTCATCATCCACAGAAGTCATTACCTTGGTAACTGTCGCTGTCAATGTCCAGTTTGAAGCAGTAGCACGGCTGTCATTCACAACTAAAGCTGTATCAAATGTTGGCTGGTCAGCAAAAACTGCTCCATAGCTTCCAGTAGTTTTTGTTCCAAAGTCAATTTCACTTGGAGCTGAAACTAAACTCAATGTTCCATAAACATCCAATAATTTATTTTCATTGGACTCAGTAGTGATTGGCTCATGGTCAGAGTCAGGATTCACTGGACCGGGAACAAACGGTGTCTCACGTAAAGATTCACCATCGGCTATTGCCTTATTTATAATAGTTGCTCCAGCACCAGTCGTATTAATTTTCACATTAAACGTAACAACTACTTTATTCGTCGTTATATCTCCTACTTTTACAGACAATGTACGAGTTGCTTCGTCATACTCTACCTGATCTTCTGTCACAGCAGTTCCGTCAATTTTTACATCAGCAGTTGCTAAATCAAAATCAACCTGACTTGGCAGAACATCTGTCAAAACAACAGCATTCCAGAATGTGTCAGCTGTCAAATTTTTGGCCGTTAAAGAATATTCCACTGTATCGCCAACTTGTGCATCGGAAACTTCTATATCTTTACGATATACTTTCGCATCCTTTACAAGTGAAACATCTTCCGGAATTACATTATTAGCTGTAAGACGCAAAGCCTTATCGAAACGATAATCGGCATCACCCGTAATTACAGCATCATGATATCCCTCAAAAGCATCATAACCGTCCACTTCTTTGTTGATATTTCCATAAATACCATCAGGCTCCTGTGTATAGCTTACTGGTAGAACATACTCTGGAACAGGATCGATTAGTGTATTATCTTTTAGGTAAACATCTACTTTATCTGCCTCTTCTACATATGCAGGCAAATTAATCAGCCACTGTCCATTTGCAACTGTTGTAGTAACCAAATTACCATCACTGTCTTCCAGCCATTCATTATTGAGCTTAACAAAGACTTTCGCACCATTTTCATCGCCAGTTCCAGAAATTTGTTTGGTTGCATTGGTTAAATCGGTTGATGAAACAACTTGAACTGGAGGTGTAACATCAATTGTTTTGACAGTCCCCGCTAAGATATCATCAGCCTCACTTGTATGGACACGATCAGATGTTGAATCGGCTCCGCCACGCCATGCAGCAATGACTTCTGCTGTCATTCCTTCAACAGCAAATTGACCATCTGGAATTGGAATAACAAATATTCCTCCGCGCGGATCTTCTCCATAAACACTCAGCCCCGGACTGGTGTCGTCTTTACCGACACTAGCACCTGTTGTTTTAAATGCTGGTGAACCATCAGGATTATAAACTTGCACTTCAATGTATACCTCATCTGTCCAAGCATCTCGGATGTCATCTAGTCCTTCCGGAACAGAAGCATGCCCAAAGATAAATTTGTCAGCATTGGTTGGAATTCTGAGTTCATCAATAATTGCCGAAGCATTATTCGCACTCATCCGTGAATAAGCCCGTGCCCCAATATTTCCATAAGAAGTAGGTGTTGTATTAAACTCGTCAGGAACATTCGTACTGGCTATCGTAACAAAATCAGCACCAGTCAGCGTATAATCAAAAATAGACCATGATCTAAATGGATTTCCGTTAAGATTTGAACCTACTTTCCATACTGACAAATCTGATTGTGTAGAAGTCATTCTCGAACTTGGTCCCCCCGAAAGTGTGTATCCACCACCAGGACGATTATTTCTCATATCGAAATACTTAGGAGCATTTAAATCAAAGGTTAATGTACCTGCCTCAATTGCTCCACCGCTATTTGCAGAAGAACTTCTTCCTTCTAGAATAAAGTTTGTACCCGGACCAACATCTGCACTTAATGCAGATGTAGAAAAAATTGCCGGACCGTCGGCAGCAGTAATATCTACCAAGCTGTCTTTCCCTTCCAAATAGAAGAACCCTGTACCCGTGTATTCTATTCCGCCATTACTATTATTAGAGGCAGAGCCATTATATCCTTCATTGGTAATACGTAACTGTCCACCGTTTGTAACATTCACACCATTACCATCACCATACATCCGAATACCAAAAGCGGTAGTTGCTCTACTAGTGATATCTACAACAGCATTATCAATGTTGAAAGTCATCGCTCCTCTGATACGGAAACGTAAAGCTGAACCTAAATCATAGTTTGCCACCCCAGTTGAATCTTTAAGAAGTTTTAGTTTTGCACCGTTTCTCACATTAAACACAGATCCTAATGACTGTATCTGCAAAGCAGATGTACGGAGCCCTTTACTGTTTAGCTCTGCTCCATCTGACAGATTGAACTCAGCTCCGTCTCCTTGAACACGCATGGTTGCTCCATTGTTAGCAGTCATTGAAGTATTCCCAGAGTCCATATTCAATTGAGTACCTTCACCAGAAATATTAATTGTCGATGGAGTATTTGCGTTGGCTCCATCACCAAAGTCATAACACAAAGCTAAAGCTTCTCTAGTTCTTGAATAGGCATTAAAAACAGCCCCATCAGACATCGTTAATGAGTTTCTCCCTCTTACCCAGTAGCCAATTGTATTGGCATTCAAGTCAAGTGTAGAGTTAGCTTCCATCGTAAAGCTGGAAATCAGTCCATAAATACCATGTGAACCTTGTGCACCGGCAGCATAGTTTGTACTAGTAGATACTGTAGTAGATGTACCATTGTTGGTAATTGCTACTTTTGCATCTTCCTTGATCAGTACATCTGCTTCTTCCATAAGAAAGATAACTGCATCACTATTTGCTGAATTGCTGGTAATTTCTACATCGGCACCTTTTCCTACAGTAAAGCCGGTTCCATAAATACGGTGACCAGTTCCTGTTGGAGTAAGTTTAAACGTTGTATTGTCCTCTACAATAAATTTATTCACATAAAATGAGTAACTCGTTGTATTGGTTGTATTGGTATACTCAATATTAAGGTTAGCTCCATTACGAACGATAAACTCAGCAGCACCAGCTTTTACTTGCGTAGTATTTGCCCCACTGGCAGTTAGATCCAATGTTCCGCCGCTTAAGACATTTACTGAGCCGGCAGCATCAATCTGTGTATTGTTAACACCTGTCGAAGAACCTTTTACAGTTGCTCCGTCTTCAATTGTGATATCACCTGCTGTGGCAATAACCGTTGCATAAGTCGAAGTTGATGCAGCTTCAAGTGTTGAATTTGTTTTCGCAGTAAATGAACCTGTATTGATTACCCTCGTGTAGTTTGCTGAAATAGTACCAGTTTTTACAGAAGCACCTTCTTCAAGTACAACACTTGTCGCAGCATTCAAGCCATAGTTATAGTTTGCAGCTGCTCCATTGGTCGTCCATGTCCCTAAATCAACTGTTGCATTTTCGCCAACCGTCACTGTATTTCCTTGAAAAGCACCACCATGTCGATTGGATGTTTGAGCAAATGTAACATCTGCTCCATCTAATATGTTTAATGATGCGGCTTTAATATGAGGAATATCTGTGTTCGACTGCATACGCAGCTTTGTTGTACCGGAAATATTTACTGTTGCACCCACAGCATCCAAAATAGCACTTTGAGCTGTTGTTGTCTGCGTTCCAGTCGTTACTGAATTCAGGTTAATCGTCCAATTGGTACCATTACCAGAAAAAACTGCTGTTGCGGGAGTTGTGTATTTATGCAAATCCACATTGTTTAAAGTCAACGTCGTTGGACTGCCGACATTCCCCAAAATCACACCATTAACAGTACCTGTAAAGAAATTTATAGTGTTGCCATTCCCATTAATCGTAATATCTCTGGAAATGGTTCCAGGAGTAGCTCCTCCCGTCGGCTTTGTAATAGGACCTCCTAAAGTTATTTCTGAAATATCAGGATTTTGAAGTTCCGAAACAAACTCTGCCCAGGAAGTTACTGTGCCTGCTTCAGCTTTTTGAGCAGTACCCAAAAATATAAATAGCATCGTAACAACTACACCAGCTTTTATAAAATATTGAAGCTTTCTTCCAATTTTCATTATTTTCCTCCTTTCCTCAAAAATAGCGTGTTGATGATAGACAACACATTTATTTCAATTTCTTCAAAAAGGAGATCTTTTAGATTTCATAGTGTGTTTTTGATCTCTGATTTTTGATTAGAAATGAAATACTATATAATTGTTTGTTTTTTCTACATTGGATTGTTGTCCAGTTTTTATTCCATTAACTAGGCTGACAACATATATCCTTTGGAGCGAACTGTTCGTATAACTACTGATTCAACTTCGGCACCTTCCAATTTGGATCGCAAATGAAAGACAAGATTTGCTACTCTGTATTTATTATTTTTATATGGCTTTTGCCAAACATACTCGTAAATCTCTTTATACGAAACGCCGACATGCAAATTGTCATACAACAGCTTCATCAATTGAAATTCCAGTTTGGTTAAAGGAATTTCCTGCTGTGTTGCCTCTAGTTTGATACTCAGGTTATATGGCAGCAATTCAATCCCCAATCCTTTTTCAATTTCAGGCTCTGTTGATTTATTTTTCACTTTTTGATAACGATTCAATGAATTTCTGATAATCAGGTTTACTTCTTCAGGAGCTGTTTCTGAAGTAAATGTACCGTCTACTCCCAGTTGAAGATAAAGAACTTTTTGAAGGGCAGATGGCTGATCGGAAAGAACCCAGATAAGCGGATTAGATTTTTCTTTGATTTTCATAATCAACCCGCAGATTACACCAATATTCTGATCACTATCTTCTTTAAGAACAACTCCATCCAGATTGTCTACAACCTTATCCATATTTTCGTTATCAACTTGCAAGACATTGTATCTATTCTTTTCTATATTCTCTATGTATGTAGACTCAAATTCTTTCGCTGAATGATTCACACCTATGTTATACATGTACCTTCCTCCTTCACTTTTATTATTTTGAGATAAAAATAAAATTTCCGATGAAATAATATCTTGAAATTATGATTATTTAGATTATTTTTCAGATATAAACAGATAAACAATTATTTTTTATATTACAAGAAATCAAATTTAAATGTTATCTTCGACAATTCAAATTATAATATACGTATTTTTTAAAGTCTATATAAAATATAAGTAAAATTTCTCATGTTTTTAACATTTAAAAGAAAAAAATGAGAGGAACTTAAAATACAATCATTATTTTTAGCATTTTAAAAGATATCTTCTTGAGAAAGATTTTATTGACTATCAAAAAAAACGTCAAATGGAGAGTGGTAGATATATGGTCAGAAGAGGAGAAAAAAATTGCAAGCGGAAAGATGGCTGCTAGGAAGACAGGTATAAAAAAGCCCAAAATAGAAAAGAAAAAATCGTTTACAAGTATACTTATAGGAATGAATATATAGAAATATGTGAAAAATTGTCAACAAAAAAACATAACATTATAGAAGATTCAGAAATATTATTTTGTAGAAGAATGGATGAATTACTGGCTGCGGGAAGTAATAAAGAAACAAGTAAAACAATCTACATAGATTAGCTACGAGGTGAAATTCAGAAATCATATCAGCTTTTTTAGTAAGAAAAAAATATTTTTATTATAAAAAATAATGTATCTAGGTTTTTTTTACTATTTATCACAAAAAAATATTAGGATAATACGTCCGGAAACATTTCTGTTATATTTCAAAAATATCTTAGACGTGTGCAATAAACACTAAATATTCAAAGAACATGTACCTTCACTTGCAAAAAGCTTGAATTATATGGACTTCGAGAAAACTATTGTTCCACTGTTATTATTGGTTTAGCAACAGGAATGAGAATTGGAGAACTGTGCGGGTTGAAATGGACAGATATTGATTTTACTGAAGATATTATAAATATTAAGCATACACTTTAAAGAATTCCTATTCCAGATAACTTAAAGAAAATAAAAATACTTATAAATAGTCAAAAAATAAACGGAGCATTTCACAAGATTACGTTGGCTAAGAATTTGAACATCTATCTATTATAAAAGAAAAAACAGATAGTTTCAGAGCATATCGCATCAAACAATGCTAGTTTTATGGAATCAAGAGTAATTAATTGCAGCTTAAAGAAAACAATTGTAAAATGTAATACTGAATTTTTTAACTTCTATGCCTTAAGATATACCTCCGCTGTATGCGGTTATAGAAAGCTAAGCAGCTATTTCTTCATTAAGTAAATTACTAGGTCATACTTCTCTAAACCCGCACTAAATACCTATATTAGTTCATTGTAGGAAAAAAGAAGATAATTGCTGAAATGATTGCTCGGCAACAATTTCAGCAATTATTATAAATCATTAAAGAGTCATCAAGAATATTCTTCCTATATTTGAAAATAAGTATTTTAGCTATAAAAATTTAAAAATGATGATGCAAAGTGCTGTAATAGCCAGAGACCTACTATAAATTAAACATGAATTTCAACAACCGGGAGATTACTTGTACGGCCTTTTCTTGTAATTCACAGTTATTACGTACCAATTGCAAATTTTCTGATTAATAACCATGTATTTTAGAAAGTTTTCTACAGTTTCAGAAAAATATTTTTTCATGCTTTTATTGTATTTACGGGTAGTTCCCCATTGAGGCTTTTCATAAAAAAATGTATACTTCACTTAATAAGCAAGAGGAGAAAATTATATGTATTCATTAGCAAAAAACCTTATTACTGAAAAAGATTTAAGCAGAAAAATCAGTCTTCTCGAAAATTTAGTAAATCATCCGCAATTGACCGCAAAAGAACTGGCGGCCAATATTGGTACAACAGAACGAACTGTTTTTAATGATATCCAATCTTTGAGAAGCGATTTACCTATGGGATGGCAACTGGAAGCCGATGGGAATAATGGCTTGTCGCTTATTTCTGCTGACTATGCAACAACTAATGAAGTCTGGGAATATTTCATGAAGGATTCCATCAGTATTCAACTTATCAAGAAATTACTTTTTTCAAAAAAACTCGCAGTACAGACCTTTGTTAACACTCACGGAATTTCTTTTGAAACACTAAAACGCCACACTAAAAAAGTTAATCAGAAATTAAAAGATTTTCAGCTGCGCATTACTGTCTCTGCCACCGCTATTTCTTTGACAGGTGAAGAATCAAGTATCCGTGTCTTCTACCATCGTCTGCTTCTGCCCTTTACTCATAACAATTTTTTCTTCGAGGAATATGCCATTCATCAAACCAATTACCGTGATTTTCTTGCAAGAATTTCACGAGCAGGTATTGGTATTGAAACAGAAGAAATTTTTGGCACCTGCTGGTTTTTCATAAATACAATTCGAATCAAGGCCGGATGTTTAACAGAGGATTTTCATTTTGATGAAGAAGATGCACTCTTTAAACTTTATCATAAAGATCTGGAAAAACTGTATGCTTCTGAAGGTATTCGGTTAAATAAAACGGAGCATTTCTTTGCCTTTTTCTGTTTCATTGAAAGCTGGAATTACAGTGTTATTCCTGATGCCTTTTTGAAAAATCTTCTATTAAAAGAATATCCTGATTTGTTTGCCGGAGCGAATCGTTTTGTAAGCGGCTTGTCTGCCGCTTTAAATCAAAATAACTTAGATAAATCAGATTTGACAGAGAATCTTGTGCTATTTTTACTAAAATATTTTGAATCCAAACAGCTTTCTGATAAATTTTTATTGGAATATCATGAGCTTTCATCATTGAGTCAGCGCCGATTTCCGGAGCTATACCAGTTAATCAGTCAAGAAGTTAAAAATTATGGATTAGATTATCTGTCTGATTCAGGCTATGTTATTAATACCTTAGCGTTTCTGATCAAAGAGGCCTTGTATAGTATCAGTCCACGACAAATTACAGCTTATTTTCTTTTCCAAGGTGAACCAGCATGGAAAAGCTTTTTATACAGAGAACTGCAGGATCTTCTGGGAAACAGAGTTCATTTAAAAAACCTGAATACAGATGAGCTCAGCAATTATCAGTTAGAAGAAAATGATATTATTATTTCAAACTATCCATTGCAATACCAATCCAAACAGACAGTTGTTTATGTCTCTTCCATTCCCACACAAAACGAAATGCAGGAAATCAGGGAGCTTATTCGCCCTTTTTACCTCTAAAAAATACAAAAAGCCCATTTACTGTTCAGCATTCTGGCTGTTTTCAGTAAATAGGCTTTTTTAAATTAAATCATTACTTCTTTTGCTGTTTTTCTTGCTTTAATTTTTTTAGACACCAACTTTTCTACTTCTACAACAAGGAATATAATCAATGTATTCAGCAGAATTGGCAGGTGTTGGCTAAGTGACAGTGCTGTTGTCCCAATCATATTCTGTGCGATTGGAAGAAGAAGAACTGCCCCCTGCAAAATGACCAGACATCCAAGTGAGATGAAAAGGGCCCGATTTTTAAACAGGTTCTTATTAATTGCCGGGTCCAGAAGCTCTCTGCAGTTAATCATGTAAAAAGCCTGTGCCAGTACAATATTTTGTAAAAGTAGGGTCTGTTGTACCTGAATACTGTCATACTGCATTGACAGCAGGTAGGCAGGAATCGTAATCAACAGAGATACATACAGAATTCGAAATAGGCTGTAGCCAGAAAGAATCGGCTCTTTTGGATCTCTCGGCATCCGCTGCATAATTTTCGGATGCGCCTGCTCAAAACCAAGTGCATAAGACAATGTAATGGTTGTCACCATATTCACCCAAAGAATTTGAACTGGTGTCAAAGGTAGTTCCCGATTAGTCAAAAGAGCAAAAATTACAATCAGTCCTTGAGCTAATGCTGTCGGCAGGAAGAAATTGATTGTCTTTTTCAAGTTATCAAAAATTCTTCTCCCTTCTTTTACCGCACGGGTAATTGTCGCAAAGTTATCATCTGCCAATACCATATCTGCAGCCTGCTTGCTCACTTCACTTCCCTTAATCCCCATAGCGATACCAATATCTGCTTTTTTCAACGCAGGTGCATCATTCACACCATCTCCGGTCATTCCCACAACATCGCCATTTTGCTGCAAAGCCGTTACAATTCTCAGCTTATGCTCCGGGGTTGTCCGCGCAAAAACATCAACTGATTTTACTTTCATCTGTAACTCATCATCTGTTAAGTAATCAATCTCTTTTCCTTCCAATACCTGTGCAGTATGATTCAGTCCAATTTGTCTGCCGATTGATTGAGCGGTATCCTTGTGATCTCCTGTAATCATTTTTACAGCAACGCCCGCCTGTTGTGCTTCTTTGACAGCATGAATCGCTGACTCTTTCGGAGGATCAATAATTCCTGTCAGCCCTATCATTGTCAGCTCATTCAAAATTTCATGCGTTAGCAGCTCATTTTCAATTAATTCTTTTGAAGCAAAGCCAAGAACACGACGTCCTTCTTTAGCCAAGTCAGCGGCTTTTTGCTCCCAATATTTCTGTTGAGCACTGGATAACTTTGCTTTTTCAAGCAATACTTCTGGAGCCCCTTTTACAAATAGCACTTTTTTACCTTCCGTATTGCGATGAACAGTTGCCATGTACTTGTAAGCAGAACTGAAAGGAATTTTTTCCAGTTTGTCCAGATACGGTACAGAAAGCGGATCTACATATTTCAGCAATGCCAGTTCAGTTGGGTTTCCACTTAGCTCTTCCAGCTGCTGATCTTCCTGAAGTTTCAAATCCTGACAGTTATTCATAATGGAGAAAAGCCTGGTTTCAGCACTCATTTTTCTATCAGCCTCTTCGCTGTCCATTGGCAGAACAATATCCACAACAGTCATCTCGTTTTTTGTCAGGGTTCCTGTTTTATCCGAACAAATAACGGTCATCGCTCCCAGTGTTTCCACTGCCGGCATACTTTTAACGATTGCTTTTTCCTGTGCCATTTCCTTTACGCCCATAGACAAGATCATTGTTAGAACTGCCGGCAGCCCCTCTGGAATCACAGACACAATCAATGCAATAACAGAAGAAAGAAGCAGGCTGAAATTCATTCCATATCTGAAGGTTGTGAAAAAAATCAGAAATACGATAAAGCCCATCAATCCCTTAAAGATTTGCTTATTCAGCTGATTCATTTTTCGAATTAAAGGCGTTGTCTGTTTTTGAACAGATTGTAATGCCGCATTAATCTGACCAATCTGTGTCTCATCGCCTGTCGCAACAACTGCACCATTTCCTGAACCGGCCTGTACTAACGTTCCTGAAAATGCCATATTGGTTCGATCGCCCAATGGGGTATCTTCTGCCAATTCCTCTTCCTGCTTTTCAACAGGCAAAGATTCTCCCGTGAGTGCAGATTCTTCTATAACTAACTCATGCGTCTCCAATAATCGAATATCCGCCGGAACAACATCACCGCTTTGCAGAACCACAATATCACCGACCACAAGCGTATTAGAATCCACCGTTTTTCTGATTCCTTCTGAAAGGATAACCGCCTCTTGTCCCATCATCTGCTTCAGACCATTCAATGATTCCTCTGCTTTTCGCTCTTGAAAATAACCGATCAGTCCATTAATCACAACAACAGCTAAAATTATACCCATTTCAACATAGCTTCCCGTAATACCTTTCAGCAATGCAGCAACCATCAATACAATCATTAACAAATCGATAAAATGCTTTCCCAGCTTTTGCCAAGTCTTCAATTCATTTTTCTCTGATAAACTATTTGGTCCTTCGCTTTGAAGCTTCATCAATCGTTCTTTCTGATTCATGCCTTCAGATGATATATTTAAACTTCGAGTAATGTCTTCTTTTTTTAGATTGTGCCATTTCATTGCTGATTTCCTCCTGTGAGCTTTCTATTTATACTCTTAGTATACGAGCTTCCAGGATTTATGGAGGTCACGTTTTTCAGCCAGATATGAAAAAAATGGGGCGTGACAAGCATCTGTCCCATCCCCATTTTTTTTCACAATTTTAAACATGATTTAAGAAATTGAATCCTTACCACTTTCTATTTTATTCAACTTACTGTATAAAGTAATGCCCCTTTTTCGTATGCTTGTTGAGCAGGTAGTTTTTCCAAATAGGATTTTAAGTAATCTGCTTCAATACAGGTAATCATTTCAGAACTGTCTCTAAACCATTCTTCCTCCATATGTCCTATATAGAAAAACAGCAGCTGGCATTTCTCGTCAATTCCATGAAGTTTCGAAATACTCTCTGAAAAATTTTCTGCATTTATTTTTGCTATGAGATGTACAGCCTGATTTTGAAGATCCTTATAATATTTTTCTGTTGTTTGATCTATTTTTCCATCAGAAAATCCAGATAATTCACGTTCCCAAGAAAAGTTCATTTTATCACTCCTATTCTGTAACAAAGTCCCATTTATTATTCCAGTACACCCATTTATCGACCGCTCCATCATTATATTTTACAGAAATCTTATTTCGAATTTCATCAACTGGAATATCCAACTGCATTGAATCTGTTGTCTTTTTTAATGGCACTGTATACGTTTTATAGACACTGCCATCCATATACACCGTAAATTCAGTAATATTGGAATAGAAAACCTTCAATCGCTGATTGACCACAGACAGATAGACAGCTTCACCGCTTTCCTTCTTCACACCAGGAACAACTAGTACACTGTCTTCTGCACTGAGCTGTTTATGATTATGTGTATCATTTGGCGGACCAATAATAAATGGTTCTTCAAGTGTGGATTCTCCGATAACTGTTGCTGTTGTTTTAATAGCCTGTGTATCATCTTTTACTACCGCACTTAAACTGAAGGATACAATATTCCCTGGCTTCAATTCTGATTTCAGGTAAACATCCAGTGTATTTTCCGCTGATTTATACTCATAAGAATCAACAGCCGAATTATTCAACAGTTTATCGAATGAATCATACTGGAGCTGATCTGATAAAGTCACTGTTACTTTCGGCTTTTTAACAGGATCCCTTCCGGAATTTCTGCTGTCGCCGCTTCTAACGGTTATTTCGTAAAGCAGCTGGTTTCCTTTTGTTAAAATCGGAATATCTTCCTCATTACGATCAAATCCTTCCGGAACCTCAATAATGATTTCCGGGTTTGACGGCGCCGCTGCTGTTGCCTCAAAATATAGTGATGGAGTAAACCGTTGGTCACCAACCGCGTCATGATACCCTTCATAGCTGTCATAGGTAAAAGCCGACGGATTAATATTTCCTGCCGCTCCATTAGGGGTGTCTGTAAATGTATCCGGCAGTGCCCCGCTTGTCCCTACCACATCAGCAGTATCTTTTGCAAAGATTTCAATAGTTTCTCCTACAAGCAGATAGTCAGATAAGTCAAACACCCATTTTTTCTTTGTCAGTTCTGAATCTGAGACAGATTCACTATCTGCAGTAATTTCTTCATACAATAAATTTCCATCATTGTCTGTCAGGAAATTTTCACCTATTTTCGCAAAAATAAGTACTTTGTCCATCTGTTTCTGATCTCGTTCATCCCATAAATCAATCATTCCAGTCAACTGCTTCGTTGTATCAGTAACTTTTTCCATATCACCTGTCAGACTCATTGGAGGAGTGACATCCTGAACAACGACTGTTTCAACCTTGATGTCTTCTGCATTACTATGAATATTTTGACTGGAAGAAGCATCCATGGAACCGCCGCGATAGGCATCCAGCACGTTGACCCGTTCCCCTTCACGAAGAAAATCGTCTAATTCCCACTCAAAGATACCTCCTCTGGCTGCTTCACCATACACAGCTACACCCGGCAGGACATCATTCATCCCTTTTGTGGACACAATCGCCTTTTCTTTTTCAGTACCGTCAGCATTTAAGATTTGAAGGGTTATCCAAACTTCTTCTTCCCAAGCATCTCTGGATTCACTTCCATCATCAGAATATGGGACCGTTACATGACCATAAACATGTTTATCCGCATTTGTAGGTACTCTCAGTTCATCAACAACCGCCCGATAGTTATTACCAGTCATTCGTGTATACTTATCAGCTCCTTCATAATTAGTGGCGTTGAACTGACCGGGAAATTCAGAGTAAGAAATAGTCTTAAAATCTCTCCCAGTCAACTCATAGCCGATTTTGCTCCAAAAAACATCAGGATTTGCATCCAAATCAACATTGTTTTTCTTTTTCCAGACAGAAAGACTAACATTATTTGAAGTAAACGTCTGGTTATTTCCAAAAATACCGGTTGAAAAAACCTGTCCGCCATTGATACGATTATTCCTAAAATCATAAAAGATGGGTTCATCTATTTGAATATCAATTTGGGCTGCTCCAGCATGAACAATACCTCGTTCTGCGCCATAGGTTGTTCCTTCCATCCGAAAGGTTGAGTCCTTTCCTATGATGAACCGGAAATCACCACTTAGTGCTTCAATTGCAGGACCATCAGAAGATTTTGCATAAATGGTGCTTCCAGGATCCTCGATTTCAAAAAGTGAAACGCCATAGGAATCAACAGTGAATTGTATCGCCTGCTGACCACCTGTATCACCGCCATTTTGCGCCCGGTTATTTCCGTTTTTCACAATATTCACCTTGCCGCCGGATTTAGCAATAAAGCTGTTGTCTCTACCATACAGTCTTACCGCTGCTGCTGCCCCAGAATGCTTAATCACATTCATCTCTGCATTGTTCGTAACAGAAAATGTCTGTGCACCTACCAGACGAAAGCGTAATGTTGAACAATAATTATGTGCTTCACCATCTGCTTCCAAAGTTAAAATACTGCCCTCACCATCCAGATTAAAAACGCCGTCTATAACCTGATTGACAAATGCTGAGGATGTCCTTGGATTATCCTTTCCTGCTTCAGAGCTTGAAGCCTGCGCATAGACATGAACAACCGCTCCTCCCAAAACCTCTGTCTTGGAAATACGTCCGTCTTTTGCACTGCCCTGAAGCGTGATAACCCCGCCGTCAGAACCATAGAATGACCCTTTTGACGTAGCGGTCAGTGTCGTCCCTTCACCTACTACTGAAAAAACGATCACATTACTAGCCCCCTCATAGTTTGCCCAGACTGCTTGTCGCAAATCACTGGCCAAGACGACCTTTGAACCTTGATCTATAATCAAGGATGTTTCAACTGAATTTGTTCCAGGATACAGACGAATAATCGTATGCGCCGCTGTAATTCGTACGTCTGCATTATTTGTTATATGAACATTTGAAGCACAGATTACTCCTTTAAAATTGTTTAAAGACGGGATGGTATTGCTGCTGTACCAATAAAATCTTCCCTGTATGTTGACATTTCCCTGAGGGATACTTAGAAAATAGGGGCCTGCTGTACCAACTTGCTCATAAGAGCCTTCAACATTCTGGATATTAACCGTCCAATAAAAAGAAACTGCTGTATTAGAAGCAAAAATAAAGCCATCATTTCTAGCTGAATAATTTACTGAAAGATTCAACAGCTCAAACGTACAATCTGCCTTTTTAGTATCTCCCAACGTAAACGCTGTATTGGCTGTCGTTGTAAAAGCATACCCTTTTCCGTCTATAGTTAAATCTCTGGTAATATTTGCCAGTCTTGTACTTGTGGCAACAATATTCTCAGCAAATTCAATTTTAGAAACAGCTGCAGTGTTTACTGCTGTAATCAACTCCTGATACGTGCTGACAACAGCAGTTTCTGACTGACTGTCATCCAACAATACAAACTGATTCTTGCTATTTTTCAACGAAAGGTCAGCCATCCTTACTACCGAATTGGTAGATGATAGTTTTTCTGTTTCTGCTGTGGTTCCCACCTCTTCCAACTCGGCTGCTTCAAGATTTTCTGTTGAAATAGCTACCTTGTGTTTTTTAATTACCTTGCCTTTTCGAACTACCTGGAAGGTTTGTTCCTCTGTTTCAAGAATGGGAATCGGCAATGACAGGCGAACCTTTTTATTGGCTGCCTTTATTTTTAGCTGAACCCCATTTTCTTCATTCGGTGCTTCTGTAAGCTCCACTTCATCAGACTGAAAATCCTCAAGTGATTCCATTGAGACAGACATAGCATCTGTTGACTGGAAAAGGATCGTTTCCTCCTTTGGCTGATTGATTTCAATCGTTACATAATAGTGACTCTGCTGATCATTGTACTCACTGGAAAGAACATAGTTGTTTTTCCCAAGATTCCCCAAAAAGTTAATAACCAGGATAATCAGTAAAGATACTGTAAGCAGCAGGCTGCCTATTACCATCAGCAATTTAGGCTGAACAATTCTTCTGCGTTTCTTCTTCATCTGTTTCCTCCTCTACAATAGGTAATTCAAAATATATTCACCTAAACCTTCCAAATTCTTGATATACAAAGATTTACAATCTATTTTCGCCCCTCACTTGCAACAATCTAATTATGCTGTCTTAGATAGTGAAGTAAACGCGTTACAATGGGCAGTATTGAATCACAGTACTTGCTCCAGGACTCCGATCAGATTGTAATTTATATTAAAAGGTATTTTATAAATGATATTCAATAATAGAAAATTTTAACTTATGTGGTTCAATGATCAGAACGAGCAGCTAGTGGGATTGCCCGTCTCACTAAAATAAATAAACTAGTGAGAGGGTATGCAATGCTCTAATGGGGATAACTTTGTCAAAATTTATTCCCTATCCAAAGAGACAGCGGTATGCGAACTGACAATCAGATACGTTAGCAATAATTCATTCCTGTTGCTTCTTTGAATGCTCGTCGCATGTCTTATGGTCATGCAAGACAAGCTGCCAATTAAGTTGACTATTAATTTATTTGCACAACTCTCTGCATGTGAACACAGGAAAAGATGAACCTGTTTTCCACAACCGATAGAACAAGTCTGAAACACATTTTTAACTACTTTCATTAAAGCTTTTTCCTATTTTCTCATTCAACTGGTTTGCCGGTTTCTGCATAAGAGATGTAATACATTTGCATAATAATACTTGCTGAAAAAGCATAAGCATCTTCTCCGACAGCATCAGGATTGCAGCGATAACTCACTTGTCCAATTTTGGTAAATCGTTGCGCAGACTCCAGTTCTTTCACAAAGTTAAGTAAATCTGATTCATTCCTCGCAAGAATGTCAATTCCAACGGTCGTATTCTGCAACTGTTTCAGCTGCCCGGCTGCGGAAGCTTCTCCACTTTCACCGCTTTCCGGATCTGGGAAGATGACTATATTGTCAAAAGAAATATGCTGAAGAGAAATGCCCAATGATTCATCCAGCTGTCTAAGCTGATCAAAATATTTCTGTAATTGGAGTCCATTGGGAATAACCGGTTCGTTTTTAACCGTATCCGACTCCAATAATGTTGGCAGATTCTCCACTTTTCTCAATAAATTATCTTGCTGTTTGATTTCTTCATTAACGGCAGACAATTTTTGATTCAATTCTCCCAGTTCCTTACTTTTAGGCGCAATAATCAAAAACCAGCTGCCGATACTCAGCGAAACGATGGCAATCAAAATCAATACTGAAATAGATATATGTTTTTTGGTAAACAATACTCTATTCATCAGCAGCCTCTCCCTTCATCAAAACTACAGGGACATCTGCCATTTTCAGCCGAACTGCAAACTCCGCTTCTGCATAATCATTGTCGCGACTCATTGAGATCGGCTGACAATCATAGACCCATTCAAGCATTTCAACATTCTCTTTAAAGCTTGGAGAATTGGAAAATAGGTCTCCTCTGAATTTAATGGTAATTGTAGGTAAAAGCTCTGTACCGTCTTCTCCTACCAACTTCTGGTTTCCTGCAGCTTCTCCTTCAGCCAGATAGACTTCATAATTTATCAGTGTCAAATTCAGCTTATGTGCAATATCATTAAACGCACTCATGATCGGCTCCATCAGTTTTTGTTCTCCCTTTAAAACTAGTAAAAAATCCTGCATCGCTTGTGACTGCGCCTGCTGCAGTTCATTGATTCTATTCTCCAGTTCAATTTTTTCTGTTTGAGCAATCTGAACATTGTTAGTATAGGTTCGTACTTGCGTTGTGAAAAAGAGGTGTGTAATCAGAAAAGCGATAATCAGGATCGCTGAAATCAAAGCTGTCGTAACAATGATGACATCCATGGCCCGATTTTTTATAAATTTTTTCGGTAATAAGTTAACGTTCATTCATCAAACCTCTTTCATCGACAAACCGGCAGCCAGTAAAAAGCGTTCCGGTAAACGTTTTTGATTCGAAAGCCTTAACGGTGACTGCAGCTCTTTCACCGGCAGTTCATTTGTTGCCTGGATGATCTTCAAAACTTCCTTGGTCAACAGCGGATGCCCGCCCACTAAATAAATTTGTACCAGCTCTTTTCCAGAAGAGATCTCCGTTTCAAAATAGTGGACAACATTTCGAATAGTTATCCCCAGGTTTTCCAGTTCTTCCAGTTCAACAACGTGGTTAAATTCTGTTTTCACGCCGTGTTCTGTTTCCAAAAATTTCCAGTTCACCTGGTTATAATCATCATGCTGAACATACACAGGGACCAACTGCTCAAAAATAGTGATCGTTGCCATCCCAGCATCCAACTCCACTAACAGAAAATTCTCTCCCCAATTAATACGCTTCTGTAAAATACGAGAATAGACCAGAGCACTACAATCTACCCCTATAAGCTGTCCGCCGCTTTGGTGAATGCAATCTCCCACCTCCTCAATAAGAGGTGCCGAAGTAACTACAACCGGCACTTTACCGTTTACAGCAAACCGATTGCGCTGAATCTTAACGGCGCGTTTAGCATTTTTTTCCTGACGGTGTCTGCCTCTTCTTCTATTTACTTTTTTCTTATTCTGCTGCTCAAGAATCAGCAAATCAAAAATAGGATTATCAAATGGCAACGAAATTGATTCCCCTAATTCAAAATACAAAAACTCTCGAATTTCCTTTTCAGATTTCATATCTCCCAAAGGTACCTGACGAATCAGAAGCTTTTCATTCATCACAGAAAATATAAAATCCGGGTTTCTCCTATGTACCTCTGCAGCAATTTGTTGCAGAATATAAATGAACTCTTCCGGATTTCTTAATTTGCCATTTTTAAAAAAAGAACCATTTATTATTTTTTCTCCAAAGACGAGCTGATTATTTCTTGTCGTGCAATATCTTAGAATATTTTTTTTGATATCAATACCGATTGCGGCATGTTTTCTTTTTCCAAACATTTTACTACCTGCCTTTTTCAATTTAGAGTCCCAAGTGTTACCTGCCAATACCTGCTGAAATTAGATAAACCAACACTGAACTGATTGCGATAAAGGGACCGAACGGAATATACTTCTGTCTTTCTTTTTTATAAGCAAACCAGATAAGAGCAAAAATAAGTGCAATAAGTGCTGCGAAAAACAAAGAAGCAAATACTTGAACAGGTCCCAGAAAAACACCTAACACGGCAAAAAGTTTTATATCACCGCCGCCCATTCCTTTTTTACTGACTTCTCCCAAAATATATAACGGGATAAAGCCGACCAGAAAACCAGCCGCCGGATACCACCAATGCTGATTTTGAGGAATGATGATTCGTTCTAAAACTGCTGCAATGAAAAACGGCAGTAATACTTTATTAGGAATAATCTGGTATAGAACATCAGATACACTGATAATCAGCAGTAAAGAAATCAACAGCCAGCCCACCAGCACTTCCGGAGACAAATTGAACTGCATTGCCGTACCCATAAACAGAGTTCCGGTAAATAGCTCAAAAACAGGGGCAGCTGCCCCTATTTTTGATGTACAATATTTACATTTCCCTCTTAAGAAAATATAGGAAACAACCGGAATCAGCTGCCACCAGGCCAGTTCATGCTGACAATTCTCACAGTGCGAGCGTCCCACCAGCGTCTCTTTACGGGGAATTCGATAGCCTGCAACCATGAAGAATGAGCCCAGACACATTCCTATGACAAATATATAGCAATAAACGATACTTGAGGGTATTGTGTAACTCAATATATTCATAAAAAAACTCCTTCTTCACTTACAGAAATCAAACGTTATTCATCATGGAATAACTGTGCTCTTGACAATACTGCAACAGCATCAGCATTCCCAGTAAAGGATTTATTTTTAATATTTCCAGCAGACAACTGATCGGCAGGTACATCAATAACCAAAGTACCGTCATCTTGAACTGTAAACTGAACATTTTCCAAACTAGCCCAGTTACCAGCTTGTTGTAAGTACTTCGCTTCTTTAACATCCTCCAAATTAAAAGAATCGCCATCTATTGATGGATCTAATTGATAAAGATTTGCAGCACTCATCGCCTGCTGTACTTCTGCAACAGCAGAATCTTCCCGTGAATTTTGAATCACATTACCAATTGCAACAATCCCGATCCCTGCAATAATGGCTAAAATTACTACTGTTGCCAATAATTCAATTAAAGTCATTCCTCGCTCATCTTTTAAAAGACGACTCATTCTGCTTTCTTCTTGAAACGTTAAAGCTTCTATCATTTTTCGTTTCTCCTCCTGATTGTTTCTAATTTTATAGTTCATCTATATTAACTGGATGTCTAGGTTTCCAGTTAATAACACATTCGACGTTGAACAAATTCTTCCAAGTGTTATTCACTCAAAAAATTATTCTATCTACTGCTGTTGCTTCAATTCGGCAGATATATTCATCATTCCTTTTTATCCCTGAATAGAACCATACATGGAAAACATCGGAATCATAATTGCGGCAATGATGAAGCCGACAATACCGCTAATAATCAGCATAACCAAAGGTTCCATTATGGTCTTAATCCGAACACTCATCTCATCTGCTTCAGCCTCAAAAATCTTGCTTAACTTTTCAAGCATATCTTCAAGAGAGCCTGTATTTTCACCGATTTTTACCATCTGTGTTGCCAAAATCGGGACCACACTGTTTTGTGAAAAAACCTCACTGATTCTCCCGCCCTGCTCTACCTCTGTTTCACATTGTTGAATCATATTTCTAACAAACTGATTATTCACAACTTCTTTACTCATTGACAATGCTGTAACCATAGGAACAGAACTTGACAATAAAGAAGACAACGTCGTCATAAATACAGAGAAATAGCTTTTTTGGATAAACTCTCCAAAGATCGGTGCCTTCAGTTTGAATGTGTCATATTGAAGCTGAAATGCAGGGTTCTTTTTCCCGATGAAAATCCCCAGCCAGATAAGGAAAATAATCAACACAATCACGCCCCCTCTAGTCTGAAGAAATTCACTGATCTTCATGGTTATTTTCGTAATCAACGGCAGTTCTGCATCAAAGCTTTCAAAAACTCCCACGAACATAGGAACGATTGAAAGCATTAAAAATATTCCTACCCCTATAGAAGCTATCAACATGAGGATTGGGTAGATCATTGCAGTGATTATACTGCTGCGGTTTGCAGAGCTTTTTTCATAGTAGTTGGCCATCTGCTGTAAATTTTTCTCCAATGAGCCAGACATCTCAGCTACCGCAATAACATTAACCAGTAATGTCGGAAAAGCATTGGGATGTTTACGATAGCTTTCAGACAAAGTAGACCCCGCCTCTAAATCCTGCTTTACTTCTGTCAGTATTTTCTTAAACTTCTTATCCTGCTGCTGTTCCTCCAACATGTTTGCTGCTTCCAGCACCGTAATGCCGGAAGTAATCAGTGTTGAATACTGCTGTAAATATGCGACCAGTACTTTCAAACTGATTTTGGAAAACAAGTTGAGTTCCTTATTAGCTGCCGTCTCTTTTTGCTCAACTAATGACAGCGGCTTAATATGCTTTTTTTTCAGCAGGCTGTTCGCTTCAATTACTGAATTAGCGCGAATACTCCCTCGCATTTTCTCACCAGTGTATTTCATCCCCTGATAAGTAAACAACGCCACTAAAAATCACTTCCTTCTTCGAGATAACTTTCTGCAATCTCTGCATCTACACGTTGAGACTGGACCAGCTGTGTGATTGAGCCGCTCATCGTATGCATACCTTCGGTTTTACCCATTTGAAGCATGTTGCTGATTTGATGTGTCTTGCCGGAGCGAATAATACTGGCAATCCCTTTAGTATTAATCAGCATTTCCGTGGCGGCTGCTCTGCCTTTGCCATCTCGCGTCGGCAGAAGCCTCTGAGACAAGATACCTACAAGCGCTCCTGCCAGCTGTGTACGAACCTGTGACTGCTGCTCTGCCGGAAAAACATCAACAATCCGTTCAATCGTTGAAGGAGCACTGGATGTATGCAGTGTGCCTAAAACCAAATGCCCGGTTTCAGCTGCAGTCAGAGCAATTGAAATTGTTTCGAAATCCCGCATTTCTCCTACCAGAATCACGTCCGGATCCTGCCGTAAGGCTGCCCTCAGTCCATTGGAAAATGACGCTGTATCCCGACCGATTTCTCTTTGGGAAATAATGCTTTTCTTATGATTATGTATATATTCCACAGGGTCTTCCAATGTAAGAACATGGGTTTTTTTCGTATCATTCAGGTAGTCAAGCATAGCGGCAAGGGTTGTCGATTTACCAGAACCGGTTGGTCCGGTCACAAGAAACAAGCCCTGACTTTTGTGAATCATTCTGCGCAACGCATCTGGAACACCCAAAGAATCCAAGTTTGGAATCTCAATGGGAATCTGACGTAATGCGATGGCCACTTCATCCATCTGCTTAAAAATATTTACCCGGAAGCGGCTGACATTTTTTAACTCATAAGCCAAATCCACTTCGCCCAGTTCATTAAAATCCGCCCATTGTTTTTTTGTACAGATAGATTCCCCCATAGCAGAAATTTTATCTGAATACAAAACCGGCATTCCTTCTATCGGCTGCAGATTTCCATGCAGACGAAACATCGGCGGAACTCCTTCAATAAGGTGAATATCTGATACCTTCTTTTCAACCGCCAATCTAAGCCAGTCGTCCAACTGCTTCTTAGGCGAAACCGAACCGCTGACGGATGCAGAAGCAGCGGGCCGGATTGGATCATCAGAAGCTGTCATTGCCTCTGAATAGCGTGAACGGTAGTCCTGATTTGAGATTCGACGTCTCGTGACTCCCTCCTGCTCTCTGTTTCTGTACTTTTTTGGACGTTCTGTTTCCCACTCTCTCAACTGCTTCATCCCCATTCATTCAATATGTCATTCCTGTGCAGCAACTTTTAATACCTCTTCAATTGTTGTATAGCCAGCCAGAACCTTTTCCAATCCATCATCAATCAGGAATTTCATTCCCTGCTGACGGACATACTGCTGCAGTTCATCATTGGTTGCCTGTCTGGTAATCATCCTTCTCAGTTCCGGTGTTACCGTCAACAGCTCCTGTACAGCCATTCGCCCCTGATAGCCTGTATACCCACATTTTGCACAGCCTTTCCCTTTGGCCAGTCGGCGGGCATGCAGCTGATTTTCTTCTAAAAAGGCTGCTTCAGCTGCTGAAGCAGTCTCTTCTATTTTGCAGCCCGAACAAATAGTTCGAACCAAACGCTGAGCAAGTACTCCAGCCAAAGAATTCGCAACAAGAAAGGTATCTACACCCATATCCACCAGACGATTGATGGTACTCACAGAGCCATTGGTATGCAGTGTAGACAGGACCAAATGTCCAGTCATAGAAGCACGTATGGCAATCTCAGCTGTCTCACCGTCTCGGATTTCTCCGACCATGACAACATTAGGGTCCTGCCGTAAAATAGAGCGCAATCCACTGGCGAAAGACAAGCCGATACTGCTGTTTACCGCCACCTGATTGATTCCTTCCAGCTGATACTCCACAGGGTCCTCTACAGTAATAATGTTGACATTGGGTTTGTTCAACTCTCCCAGAGCGGCATATAAAGTAGAAGATTTCCCTGAACCTGTAGGCCCCGTAACGAGAATAATTCCATGAGGCTGCTTTAAAAGGTTGCGAAACTCTATCAGCATCTGAGTATTGAACTTAAAATCTTCCAGTTTTCGAATACCTACGGAACGATCCAATATCCGAATAACTACTTTTTCACCATGAATGGTCGGTAACACAGATACCCGAAGATCAATGATTTTATGTCCGTCTTTAAGCATTGCTCGACCATCCTGAGGCACACGTATTTCAGTTATATCCAGAGAAGAAATAATTTTCAAACGTGACGTCACTGCTGACTGAATATTTTTTGGCAGTATTTTCAATTCCTTCATTTCTCCATCTGTTCGAATTCGAACAGCCAGATACTTTTCCTGCGGATCAAAATGGATATCACTGGCTCTCCGGTCAATCGCATCATGGATCAATGTGTTCACCAGTTTGATAATCGGCGAATCGTCATTGCCCGTTTCACTGAATGCCGCACTTTCCTTTTCCGGCAGATCTGATTCAAGCAGACCTTCCATATTAATTTCTGATGGGTAGTCACGAACAATCAACTGTTGAATATCTGCCTCGTTTGCTTTAACCGGCTCAATCAACAATCCTGTAATCAAACGCAATTCATTTAGTGCAGCATAATCACCAGGATTGCTCATAGCTACAACCAAACGATTGCGTTTTCTTTTTATCGGAAACACACTATACTGTTTCGCAAAACTTCTTGGAATCAGCTCCAGTAATTGTTTATCCAGTGAACTATTGAAAAGATCAATGGTTTGATGTTTGATCGAGGAACGCTCACTGACAGGTCTGCTCCGATGTCTTCCAATTGGTCGCTCTTCTTGTCTCACATTGCTCTCCCCTTTAATAATCTATGGTTCCCACATAATCAAATGTTCTTGAAATGATCTGTGCAGCTTCTTTATCCGACGTATTTACCGGCATAACGATGACTACCTGACCATCCTCTGCAGCTTCAGCTTCAGCAAATGTATTAACTACCTCAACAGGAATTGCTGCACTCGTCATTTTTGTTTCTAAACTTGTTGCATCTTTTTTATTGAAAGGCTGAATAATCAGCTTACCGTTTAACTGACTTCTGCTGACACTGTACTCAATAAAGCTTGTATCAAACAACGCCAAGTCAGGCAATGTCTTTAAAGATAAATAAGAATTTTTTTGAATATCCAGATTGAACGGCTCAATGCCTGTATAATCGAGCTCCATCACCGCACCGTTTTTTAAACTGATACTGTTCCAGAAATCCTTATCCTTGTAATATCCGTTAAAAGAGGAAGCTGAATCATTTTCTGTCAATGCTTGCCGCCGTTCCGTTTTTGGCGAATCGATAAAGCTTTGACCACTGACAATCATCTTGGTTGCTGAACCGTCCAGTGTAACTTTTGAAGGTGTATTGGGATGGGTAAAAGTTGCTTCCTCCTGAAAATAGGAAAAACCATCTTCACCTGTCTCACTTGACAGCATTGCATTCGTCAACATAAAATTACCCGCAACCATAATTGTTCGAGTATCCCCCGATTCCGAATGGAGGGAGCTGTTTTCATTTATCGGTCCTGCAAACAAACTGGAACTGGCAATAACCATTGAACCTTTTAAAAACTCCGTCCACAAATTGTCTTTGGGATTTTTCCTGCCCGCCTCCACAGAATAGTTGGCAAAAGAAAAGTTTTCTGCTCCGGCAACTTTATTCACTATCAAATTCCCTTTTGAAAAAAGTACTCCTTCAGAAGAAACATTAGCCTTTTTTACTGTATTTGTATTGTTTATCAGCAGATTACTTGTGGTAAACTGACCTGATTCCAAAATAAATCTGGACTGCTCTTTAGGAAAGTCAATATATGTCCCAATCTTTGCAACAACCTGATCAACCTGCAGATAATTCAAAAGAGAAGCAGAGGGATTCGCTGCATTACTTAAAACAAGTAAATTATCTGTCTGAAGCTGACCTCCCCCAATCCCTTTAAGGGTTACACCGTTTTCCAGAAATAAAGACCCTGAAAAACCAAGTTGTCCAATCGTTTTATTCCCTGTTGAAAAATCCAAGAAAAGTCCATCACGAATATCCTGTATCTGTCCGTTCATTTCGCCAAACTGAAAGCTGGAATAATTATTATAGGAAGTATAATCAAAGTACTGAACATCTGCTTGGTAACGATAAATTCGATCAACTTTTCGCATCCATTCATCGGCTGAAATTGTTTGGGCACTGTTGGGCAGATAATAGGAATAAAATACGTTGCGCCATACATCCAATGCAACAATTTCCTCATTTACCTCTACTTCATCCCACTGTATTTCATAAATATACTCACATTGAGCGGAAGCAGTTGTTACCGTCCCCTTCCTGTTTTCAGTGACCTCAACACTGATCGGAAAAGTCAGCTCAACATTTGTCACTTTCGCAAGATCAGTGGAGGACTGCTTCCAGCCGTAACTCCCTATATCCGTATCAAGTACATAGGGCAGAATCTTTCTGGCACTGAGATCACTGTTTTTAAACGTTGCGCGGTAAGAAAACTGCTGTCCGCTGCCGAGCCCCTCATCTGAAAGTTCAAAATCACCAATCCAGCCGTTCACAAGGTTTCTCAGAACTATTTCGTCTGTTCCAAAGCTGCTTCCCGCTCCAAGTTCAGAAAGTTCAAGCTCTAATTTCTTTTTGATCTGGCTGCTGGCTTCCTGCAAAGCATATTCTTCAACATCCTTTGCCTTTTTCAAGCTGTCTACTCTTTCCATCTGGAAAAATACGGTTCTTGCCAAAATGAAAATGCCACCGACAATCATACTGATCAGTAAAATTGCTCCAAGTGTATAGAGCAGTGCATAGCCCGCTTCATCTTTACCATCTTCCATTTCCAGGAACCTCCCCGCTCGCTTTCTCATCATCTCTGTAGGTCAGTACAAATTTCCTGCTGTAGACAATAGAAGCTTCATTTTCAGCCAACAGCTGTTCAAGCGCCCATAATCCTGCAGAGCTGTCGTAATAATCGCTGAATTCAATCTCTTCTTTATAAAAAAGAATGACTCCGCTGGTTTGAATACTGAATGTATCCCGATAGTTGGGTGTTGCGTAAATAGTCTTTGTAACTTCATTTTCATTTTTTTGCTGAATCAGTTTAATCTTGATATTCTGATCCTTTACATGATAACTGCTAGCTCGCTGATTGGAAGTATCTAAAATATCTGAAATGTATAAAGGATTGTCTCCCTGGTCAATCGACAGAAGCTCACTCATTTTATCTGCAGCAAGTATTTTGACAATATGCGCCTCTGACCAGTCGCTGTTAAACTTTCCACGATACCCTGCATCTTTATAAATATTTTCAATTTTACTGATTCCTTCCATTTGAGCAACCAGATTATTAGCTGTCTGCTGCAGCTCCAATTGTTGTCCCTGCAATACAGAAGCTCTGAAAATACTGAATAATATAGCGGAAAATAAGAAAGAAGCCAGCCCAAAAATGGTAATTGCTCCAATTAATTCAAACATTGAAAGTCCATTTTCATCCTGCAACAGCTTCCTCACTATATCCCTCCTATGATTCAACAACCCAGTTCACGTAAGTTTCCGTTAACAAGCTGCCATTTTGTTTGTCATAAATTAAAATATTCAAGCTTACACCATCTGTCCGCGGATTGTATTCGGAAACCCCAACCTTGTGATTCACAACAATTTTCACTAAAAAATCAGTTTCTTCATTAAAACGATCAACATATTGACCAATGTATAATTGATTCCCATCCGTTCTTAGTGATTCCGGCAAAAAATCTGCATCCGTCAAATGATACTTAAGCTTTTGGATAAAGGTTCCCCGCTCATCATCACTCAACGGCACTTCAATCTCTCCATACTTGCCCTTACCTGTCAGCACATCTCTTTGAATGCCGGAGTTATCCAGAATCAAATGATTCCTTCTAGCTATCTGTCCCTCGTCAAGCGACGCTTTGAATTCAATAAAAACAAATGAATTTAAGTTGGCAATATCCTGCAGCTGTGATTTATAAAGCAGCCATTCTTTAATGTCTTCACGAACAAAGATTGCTTCTTCTTTTCGTTTATTGAGCTTAATTGCCTGATTATTTTGATAAATCATTGATGCCAGAAACAAGAACGAAGTCCCCAACAAAACAATGGCAATCAGTATTTCCAGTAATGAAAAACCTCGTTCATCCAGCTGTCTGTTCTTTATGATCTCTGTCACAGCTGTTTTAACCCGCCCCTCTTTATTTTTCTTCATGATGAGCCATCTCGATTTTCCAGTTTTTTCGCAAACTATTCAGCACCGTTTCAATTCTATTCCTCATCGACTTCTGAACTCTCTGAAAAGGTATCATCAACTGTAGATGAAACGACTTGACTACCCATAATTTCTCTGGCAGGTTGTTTGAAAATAGACATTTTTTCTTCCGTCCAGTTTTTAAAAATGTAGGTTGTGGTCTGTGAAGGATCGGTCTCTTGACTGTTGCTAAAGCCAAATTTATAGGCATCTTTCACTTTTTCTACAATCTCAATTGCTCTTGAATCAAGCTCAGTATCTGTTATCTGCTTTGCCTTCTCAGAAGGCTTGCTTTTCTTTTTCTCTATAACATTGCCATCAAAGGTTGTTAAATCATAGGCTTCAATCAATGCATTCAATTTGTTTCCATATTGTGTATCTGTTGCATATCTGCCGGTTAAAAAAGCCGTCACATCTCGATAACTTTCAGTATTGGATTTCCACGTTTTACTGTAGAAATTCTTATTACCGTCAATACCATTTTTCAACAATTTCGCGTAATCTTCCAATGACTCTTTGTAGCTAGGATATTTTCTAAAGCTGGCAGTTATAGTAAACAAGCTCCCGTCTCCTGCATCTTCCTGAGTGAGGAAGCTGACACTTTTTCCGTCATACGCACCTTTGACACCAAATAAATTATAATTAGGTGCCTGAGAAAGACTGCTTCCGCCAGAACCTGTTTCTAAAATTGCCTGACTAATCATTACCGAAGCGTATAAGTCATTGTTCCATGCAATTTCCTGTGCAAATGAGCTGATCGAATCAATAAACTCGCCTGTGCTCTGATTTTTTACAACTGAAAACTCATAATTTGCCTCCACCTCTTCTGTTACAGCACTTCCTGGAAGAGACTCAGCTGCTTCCTCCTCCATTTGTTCCGCTGCCTCTGTTTGTGAGGTTTCTTTTCTGTTGGACTCTGTTGTTTGACTGGCAGAGCTTTCAGTAACAGAAGAATCTTCAGTGACCGAAGAGGTTGTAGTAGCTATCTCTTCTTGGCTTTCTCTAGACGGCTCTTCCATACTTGAAGATGCTGTGCTTTCATATGTTGTATCTGTTACATCTGTTGATTCTGTTGTATCTGTTGAAAATTCTAATGCTTCCAACCTGCTGTCTGTTGTTTCCTCTATATCTAAAACTGATAATTCAGCAGTATTCAAATCTGTTGATTCCATTCTTTCTGTCTCTTCTGTACTTTCAGATGTCTGGTTCTGTTCCTGTGCCAAAATTCTGCCGGGTACATTTTTTACACCCAAAAACAGCAACCCTGCACAAATCGTCAGAGCAGTGAAATAATTCAATTTTTTATTCATAAAATTGTGTATCCTCCCTCAATTGCTGCAACTTTTCTTTACTCATCCGTACACGGGCCGCTTCTTCTTCCTTCCATAAAAATCTTTGATAGTGACAGGCATTTATTCGAAAAAAAGTGGTTAGCATAATCAGCAGAACCATCAAAATTAAATGAGCCAATGTCACTTTTTCCTGAAAGTCAGTAAAATAGCAAAAATAAAATACGATAGAAAAAACAGTCAGTAATACCAGCGAAGCAACATAGTGCAGCCAGAATAATAGCGTGTATTGTTTTATCTGAATGTTACGTCTGTACATGTAAACAGACCTCCTCTCATTCACGGCTGCAACACTTTCAGCTTATTTAAATCAGAAGGTTAGAAAAAACTTTCATCTATCAACTATTGTTTATTGTCAGAATTTTCAAATAATTAACCCGAAAAAACATCTGATTTTAACAATTACCCTTACTAAAAAATAGTTTTCCATTTTTTAACATTCAACTACTTTCGTATGCAACAACAACTGCACACCTTCAATCAATTAAATACTGAATTCCGGATTTAACATATAGCCTTTCAAACGGATCGTTCGAATAAATTCTGAACAGCCGGTATGATCTTCGACTTTTTTTCTTAAATAAAAAATTAAATTTGCAATGCGCATTTTGTAATCTTCTACTCCATTTTCTTTCCAAAGAATTTTATTTAGTTCCTCATAGCCAAACACTTTTCCGTGTTCACTATGCAAAGCATCCACTAAACGATATTCCAATCTGGTCAAACCAATTTCAATTCGGTCATCAATCATCATACTTTGACTGTGATTACGCAATTCTACTATTTGTTTAGCATTTTTTAGAGACTTTTCATCCTCACTCTTGACTTTGCAATGATTCACAGTATTTGCCAAAACTAGTTGGAATTCTGTCGGTGTACATGGTTTCTGAATTGTTCCATTTGCACCGAGCTGAAGATAAACCAGCCGATTAACATCAGATATTTTTTTTGAAACAACCCATATAAACGAATGCTTTTTATCTTTAATCTGTAAAATTAAATTACAGACCATTCCAACAAATTGTTCTTCTTCAGCATATATAACTACTGCATCAGTCTCCTTTGCTGTGAACAGTAAATCCTCTGAATCCATAAAAACAATCTCATGCTGCGCTTCTGCCAAGGCTCCGATATAGGATTCATCTAATTCTCCAGAAACATTTATTATTCCAACTGTGCACATTTTAATTCCCCCTGTATATGTACTCAAACACCTAATGCTACCATCGAATATAAGAACAAATCATTTCACCTGATAGCTGTTAATAGGTTGACAATCGTAGATTAATTTTCTTAAAAAGTAATTTTCTCCCTGTAATAAATCAAAATAGGCAGCCTTATTCTTCAAACTAATGTAGTCTGCTTTCATTAGTTTAACAAAAGGCTTACGAAACCATGGATAGAGATTAATTACGGTATTTTCTTCAATCTCTCTGCACTTATTCATCGTTAAAAATACATCACTATCCAAAATTGTCGATTTGATCTCCTCCACCTGATTTTTATACTTATAGTTTGGAGTTTTTCCAACTGTTTTTTCTGATTGCATAGTTAGCTCTCTATTCTGCTTCCAAATTTTTTCTAAATATTTGGCTTTTTGCATTAAATAAGAGTATTCCCGAAAAGCAATATGTAAATATTCTTTATCCTCATCAGTTTCTTTTGAAGAGTTTAACTGACGGATGCCGCTATATATTGCAGCCCGCTCCATTTCTTCAATCAGAATCTCCAGCTTCTCATTTGCAATTCGCATCCGTTCTTTCGTATAATTACTTCGTTTAAGCTCTTCCTGATATATCAACAGCTGATTTTTCAAGCTGGTCGCTTCTCTGATAAAACAGGTAGCTTCTTCCTGCGGCTCTGAATAAAGTTCATTCTTGCTAATTTCTGTTTCTTGCGATGGGTGTATTAAAGATTTAGATAAAATACTTTGTTCAATATCTGAACATAAATTATTAACTGATTCTTTTGGACTATAAAACAGTTGTTGTTGGATACTGTCCTGCAGATGAATATCGTAAGTACAGCTAGTTTCACGATACACAACTGGAATAAAATCAACATAATAAATAAATCGATTATTTTTTTTCTTTGTCATTTTACACCTAATCCAGGCAAACTGAGGGAGTAAAACAGCTAGGTCTTGCATCAGCTGCTCCCAGTTCAGTTTTCCTGATATTATTGAAAACTCCATATGATGAACAAAGGTCATTATTTTTAACATAGAATGAAAACGCTGTTTGACTTGATCACATTCATACTTCCCCAATATTTCCCTGTTCAAATGGATTTTTTCACAAACATAACATAATTCGTCCAGCTCTTCTCTTTTATAGAGTAGCTCTTCTGTTGACGGGGCTAATGTCGGGTAAATGTTCACTTGCAGCTCTCTTACCTTCAATGGTAAAGTCCCCTCCCCGTATTTCCTGCTGACTTAGTTTCTCCGTTCTGATAATCAGCTGGTCAAACAGCTTACCGGATTCATTTTTCATTTCAATCAGCTGTTCCCGATGTTTCTCTGCCGCCTGTTTAATCAGACGTAACTCCATTGCAGCTTCTGTTAACACTCGTTGTGCTTCACTTTGTGCATTTTCACGAATTTGCTCCGCTTCCCATTGCGCACGTGTAATTGTTTCTTTTTGTTGTTCTTTTGTTTCAATAATAATATTTGCCAAATCATTTTTGAGTGATTCCTGCTGATGTGTTTTCCCTTGCAGCTCATGAATTCGCTGCTCCTGCTCGGCTATTTTTCTTTCATAAGACTGTTTGACAGAATCTACCTGCCTATCTTGTGTGCGAACCTGTCTTTTACGTTCAGACAGCTCATCTTCCAGCATCTCTATGCGATTCTTATACTCTCTTAACACTGCCTCTGACTCGCTGCGAACCTGAGAAATTTCTTCATCTACTTGTTTTCTCAGTTCACTTACAGCTGCATCAGAGAGACTTTCTTTTTCAGTCAGTAAATTGGTCACATTATAAAGTTCTTCCTGTTTCACTTCCAACTGACCTGTCAATCGTTCCACCGTTTCCTCTAAATGATCAATCTCAAAGCGCAACTCTTCTTCTTCCTGTTTGGAAATGCCAGACTCAGCAACGCTCTGAACTTCTTTTTCCCGTTGTCTCTTTGTAGAATATTGCGACTGTCTATCATAGCTCTCTTCATCATATTCTTCGTCATCGTATTCTTCATACTCATCCTCGTACTCGTCCTCATACTCATCTTCATAAACATAGACATCATTATAATCTTGTTCCTCTTTACGCTTACCTAGTCCAAACATTTAGTGTCACCGCTCCAATCTTCTATCTTTTTTTTTACAACATTTACAAACAACCTTAATTCTTTGCACCTCAGTTAAAACATTATTTCCTACAGCATCAATTTGTTACAGCTCAACTATTTTTTTCTTTCTTATCCCACTATTTTTTACAAAGTAAATAATTGACAACTTTCTTAATTCAGCTAAAATTGAGAAAATTCTTTCTAATTCCAATAGTAATGCGGGATTAAAAAAAATATGACCATTTTTCTGACGTGTTATACTGACCCGTAAAACATGGTATCGATTGTTGACATAGCCAGTCGCCTTGTTTCCATCAGTGAGTCTGTATATGTGTCCAATGTCATTTTTATTGATTGATGTCCAAGGATTTTGCTTAAACTGGCTACATCTATTCCTTTTTCTATGCACCTTGTAGCAAACGTATTTCTCAATACATGGAACTTGACATCTTTCAATCCGGCATCCTTTAAATTTCTTTTAAAATGATTCGTTATTGTTCTTGGTTCCACTAAACCAGTTGCACCTTCTATGACATATTCTGTAGCAGCCCTCTTATGTTTTTCCAACAAATATTTTTTTAGATTATTTGCCAGTGGAATCTGACGGATTGAACGGCTGGATTTAGGTGTCCCTTCTATCAATTTTGTCTTTGAATGCAAAGAAGACTCATCCAGCACTCTGGATACAGTTCGCCTAACGTAGATAAGCTCATTTTCTATATCAATGTCAGACCATTTTAAGCCGCTAATCTCCCCAATTCGCATGCCGGAATAAAGAGACAGTATGACTGGTGAACATCCTTTCTCCTGAAATGCAACAAATTCCAATTTTCTCTGTTGCTCTATAGACAAAGCATGGACCTCTGTTCTTTTTGCTTTTGGAAGCTCTACAAAATCACAGGGGTTTTCCACAATATATGACTGACGTTTTGCATCATTCAAGCATTTTTTTACAATGCTGAATATATTTTTTATTGATCCTGCAGATAAATCTTTTTGTAGAATAAAAATAAAATTTTGTAAATCTTTTGTTTGAAGTTTTGTGAGTGGATAGTTTCCTAGAAGCGGTAGTATATGCTTCTTAATCAAGCGGAAATAGTTAGAATACGTAGTAGGTTTTACCTGATTTTTCACCTGAGTTGTCACCCAATATTGAAGCCAGTCAGAAAATAGGTCATAGTAAGGATTAATCACTGCACTATTTTCAAGATGTTGTGCTTTTACCTTGAATAATTTTTCTTTCACCTCAGTGTATTTTTTCCCATAAACAGAACCATAGATGATTTTCCCAGTGCTGGTTCTTGCCTTTACGTATCTGCCTTCCCATCGGCCATCTTTTCGTTTATAGATATTCTCACCTTTTTTCGCCAATTGAATCTCCCCTTTTCTCCACTCATCACTAGTAATACTTGACAATTTTTTTGACGGCTCATTTTGTATTTCCCCTCCTTCTTCCTCTAAAAATTCTTATGTTTTTCTGATTTTCCAAATCATAAAAAAATAAAAGTGAAATTTTTATGATTATCTTGACAAAAACTAAGTACATTGCTAAGATAATATCGACAAGTAATGAACAGATTGTAAAATTTTCTGTTGTAAATAATTATTTTAATAACATTTACATTTCCTAATTTTAGCTGAATTAAGAAATATGTTTCATTACTACCCTTGATTTAATAAGGCAGAAATCACACAGCCATTTTTTCTCTCTCTCTCAAAAAAAAACATATTTTTTACAATTAAATACTCATTTAAAAATCATAACATTTTGAAAATAACACTTCAATTTTTATTTTATATGATACATCAAAAATTATTGAACACGAAAAACAAGTCTTTCAGAATGAATAACTTTGATTAAAGTCAGATAAATAACTGTTTTTTTCTCTTTATAAAGTACATAATACCTTTAAGTAAGTAATTTAATTCATTTTCATACAAAAAACCCGGTGGATCTTCATTTATGAAGGTTCCTCCGGGTCTTTTAATTATTATTTCTCTACCAATATACTTGTAAAAGAAGATAACAAGACTTCAGTCTTTATATATCATCTTCAAGATTGAGACTTTTTACAAATTCCTATCAAAGAAGTCTTTCTCTTTTTTAAATAATTTTTTTCTCTAATTAATTATTGGACCATACTCATCATCTGAAATAAGTTCCAGCTATTCCGGTATGCCGACAGTTATCGTAATATGCTCAAACCGGCTATCCTTTGCCGCTCCATACCAATACTTCACACCCTCATGAGTGATAACTGTATCTCCGACCTTTAACAATCTGGCTTTCTAACCTTCTTCCTGACACTAGCCTCCTCCGCTCGTTACCAGTAAAAGCTGATAGCCATCTCAATGAATATGCCAGTAATTCCAGCAGCCGGCTCAAAAGTCACATTTCACACATCAACATTAACAGCCGAATCAGCAATCAACATTTGAAGATAATTTTGACCGATAAAATACTGGGAAAACACCTCATTTATTTCTCTAACCGGAAAAATAATGCCGTTCTCTATTTCTTCATTTTTTATCATCTATACTCCTCCACCTTATCCCTTCTCAAACTAAAATCATCTTAACAGCCCATATTCCAGCCCTTGTCAGTTCACCTTACTTCCATTCGTCCAATACCTGTTGACGGACATCACATGCCCGAAAGGTACCATCAATATAAAACTGCGCAGTCCAGTCTGCATTCGGCTCGGCTACTCCCAGACTTTGTTGAGCATAACACTCGGGATCAGCCAAAATATCCATCAATAACCGGGCAACTGCCTCTCTGGCAACTTGCCTGCCCCTGACGGGCTCCGATTTTTGTGTCAAAACATATCTTTCATTATTTCTCTGATTGTAAAGCCATGTCATCCGTAGAATTGTATAATTGATTCCGGATTGTTCAATAATTTCAGCAGAAAGTTTTTGGTGATCTACCAAAGTATTTCCTGCTATCCGAGCATAGGAATGTCCATATCTGGCAATTAATTCATCATAAATTCCCAAAATAGAAGAGCAGATTAATCGATCTACTTCACAAATTTTCATAGCATTTAAAATCTGCTGTGTCGCTGCCGGAGAGTCCAGACTATTTAAATAAACAATATCCACTCCTTCCATTGCCTCCACCAGTATATTCCAATCAGTAAAATCACCATCAATAATTTTTTCTCTTTTTGGTTTTAATCGTGTTAACCGACGAGTGCCATTTCTTGCGTAAAGAATCAGTTCATCCTGCCGCTCATTCAAAATCCTTTTAGTGAACCGACGACTAATCTCTCCAGCAGCCCCCAAAATTAATATTCTCATAAACCTCTCCCTTCCATGTATCTATAAAATCTTCAAATATTTAACTTACACTGAATAGATTCCTTCAATACTTTCAAGAATACCCCCTGAAGTGAACTTTAGGTCAAGAGATTAAGAACAACTTTTTCAGTATATTTTCCTGGAAGGCATACTCTGGAAATTTTGTCTCACTGAAAAAAAGTAAATTTCTTGATTCAGGAAATAAAGGAAAAAAAGCACATACTATACAGCAGTCCAAAAATACAATTTGTTTAGATAATTTACTATTTGGTCATTCTTTAATGACAATAATTAATAGGCATTTCCGATGTATTTATCTTTAGATTGATTTTATATTTGACATCCGCTTTGAAATTAACAAATTATAACAAAAATAAAGTTATATGTTGTTTCGTTATATTTACCATGCTATATTAAACTTGTAGAAAATCATTACTTATAGAGGAGAAGAAAAATGAAAATTGTTACCTCAGAAATCGCGCAACCTACTATATCCCAAAAGTTATTTCCAGTCGATTTGAGTCAGACGACTATGGAAGAAAGAAAAAATAATCTATTGACGAAAATGAAGGAACATCAATTGGATACTATTTTTATCTATGCGGACCGTGAGCATGGTTCAAATTTCGAATATTTGACTGGATTTATTCCCCGTTTTGAAGAAGCCTGTCTGGTTGTTCATTCAAACGGCAGTGCTTTTTTACTTTTAGGAAATGAAAATACAAAAATGGGCAGCTATTCCCGCATAGCTGCCGAAGTCATTCATGTCCCTTACTTTTCTTTACCTAATCAGCCGATGGAAGATGACGCCCCTTTCACCAGTTATTTGGTACAGGCCGGCATTCATGAAGACAGTCGGCTGGGGCTTATCGGCTGGAAAAATTTCACTACAGCTTATCAGGATAATCGATCACTATTTGATCTGCCCCATTTCATTGTTTCAGGACTGGAAAAGCTCGTTGCCAGTCCGGCTCAGTTAATGAATTATGCAGATTTACTGATTGGTCCTTCTGATGGTCTAAGAACCGTGAACAACGCAAATGAAATAGCACATTACGAATACGGTGCTGCCTTGGCTGGTCAATGTATTTTGACTACTCTAAATCGGATCAAGCTCGGTAAAACTGAGCTTGATCTGGCAGAAACACTGGCTGCTTCCGGACAGCCTCACAGTGTTACAACGATTTGTGCAACAGGTGATCGGTTCACAAACGCTGTACTTTATCCAAGAAATAAGCAGGTTCAGCTAGGGGATACCTTTTCATTAACAACTGGCTATAAGGGCGGACTATCCAGTCGAGCCGCCTATATTGCTCAGTCTCCAAAAGATCTGCCGGCAGCTGTACAGGATTATGAAGAAAAAATTGCTCAGCCGTATTATCAGGCATTTGTTACCTGGCTGGAGACAATTCGAATCGGGATGACTGGAAAAGAATTATTTGACACAATTCAGACCATACTGCCAAAAGAAAACTATCACTGGGAATTAAATCCCGGTCATTTTACAGCAGATGAAGAATGGATGGCTTCTCCTTTTTATGAGGGCTCAACCAGTATTCTTAAAAGCGGGCAGCTGTTTCAAATTGACATCATCCCTAAAGTAAAGGGGTACGGCGGAGTCAGCTGCGAAGATGGTATTGTACTGGCAGATAACGAGCTGCGTGCTGAAATCCAAAAGGAATATCCTGAAATGTGGGAACGTTTTTCCAAACGCAGAGACTACATTATTAACGAATTAAATATACAGCTTTCAGAAGACATTTTGCCGTTGAATGACATCGTGGCTTATTACAGACCTTTCCTGCTAAATCAAAATCTGGCTTTTTCAGTAAAAAAATAGGCTGTTAGGTTTCAGAGAAAATTGAATTTAAGAGCTCAGAAACAAACCCAACCATCACTAGTCTTAGAACAGTCATTTCTACAGAGGGTTTAAAATAATAATTTGAAGAAAAGAGGGAGAGAGAATGAACCAAAAACAGCGACAGGATTTAATCGTGGAAAGAATCCGAATGACCGGACAAGTGACTACCAAAGAATTGGCTGATGAATTATCAGTATCTTCCATGACAATCGGTCGGGATTTAAAAGAACTGGCAAATCAGCAGATTGTTGAACTGTTCCATGGCGGCGCTGTTTATAAAGATGCAAATTTACTGGAATACCCTATGTCCATCAAAGAAGATGTCTCTGTGGAAGAAAAAAAAATGATAGCTAAATACTGTAAAAATCTGGTAAAAAACGGAGATGCTGTCTTTATTGAAACAGGAACCACTACTCTGTTTGTTGCTCAGGAATTATTTTCATTTAAATACTGTAACTTTTTTTCTAACTCTCTTTTGGTTCTGAATGCTCTCTCAAAAATTGAAGGAATCATGCTCCACAGTATTCCAGGCAAATACAGAGAACTCTCAAAAGGCTTTTTAGGAATCGAAACAGCCAGTTATATTAGGAGCTATCACTTTGACATTTGCTTTATAGGTACTGAAGGAATTGATGCTCAAGGAAATGTTACTCTCCTAAGTGAAGAAGACACCTTTACGAAACAGGCAATTATGGCTCAGTCAAAAATAAATGTGCTGGTTGCAGACCATACTAAATTTGAAAAGACATTTTTTTGCAAGATTGGCAGCATCCGTGAGTTCGATTGGGTTATCACAGATTTGAATGAGTGCTCTGAGTTGTTTAAAAAACTGAAGCAGTTGAATCCCAACCTGATCTCTGTTTAAGTCAGAAAAATGAAAACAAGCAGAAACCTGAAAATAACATCAGATTTCTGCTTATTAATAATAGATAAATCATTTACAAAGTAACAGTTAAGAAAAATATCGTCAGTCATCACTTATATTCAAGTTCAGCTGCTTTTTATCCAATTTCACTCCTGCATTTTCCAGTTTCAAAACCAGCTCCTGAATATTTCCTTTAAAAATACAGCCGTCCATTCCGGCATTGATTGCTCCCTCAACATTTATCGCCAGATCATCAATAAAAAGGCATTCACTCGGAACCAGTTGAAAATGACTGCAAAAAGCCTGGAATATTTCGATTTGGGGTTTCAAAAGCTTCCATTCAGCTGATACAAAAGCACTATCAAAAAGATCCAACGCCGGAATTCTATGTTTAAATTCATGAAAGGCATGAGGAGCATTAGAAAGAATATATAACTTGTATCCTTGATCTTTCAGTTGTTTTACAAGAGGTTTCATCGCTTCATTCGGTTTGATTTCTTCGTGCCAGCAGTCAATAATTTCCAACACAGTATCATGAAGATTTTCCTTTACCCTGCTGCAAATCATTCTGCCTAATTCTTCTTTGGAGATCGTTCCCCGATCATACTTAATCCATTCTACAGACAGAAAAATCTCATGAAGCAGCAGCTCCTGATATTCTGGAACATCTGTGAATCTCTTAATAAATTTTGCCGGAGCATAGTGCACCAGTACATTTCCTACATCAAATACAATATTTTTTATCATTTATCTTTTCCCTTCCTGTCATCTAATCAGCTAACAAATTTCCTCGTTGTAAAACGTGTCAAAAAAACTTTCAACTGTGTCGCTTGTTGAAT
The DNA here is from genome assembly GCF_020567625.1 of Enterococcus sp. BWT-B8. Classification (NCBI taxonomy): domain Bacteria; kingdom Bacillati; phylum Bacillota; class Bacilli; order Lactobacillales; family Enterococcaceae; genus Enterococcus; species Enterococcus sp. BWT-B8. Next base: position 127,480 of record NZ_JAJDJV010000010.1, read on the forward strand.
CTCCTTTTGATACCTCTGCCTGATTTCTTTGTCTGACCTCACGAAACAGCTTTTGCTTCCCTTCAGCTTCAGTTAGAAATACCAAGAAGCAGCTGCAGTCAGATTTTTCTTTGCAACGTCTGTCTGCTTCATGCCCACACATTATTAGAAAATTTTTCCAACTGATAAATCCTAATCGATAGCGGATATACATTGAAGCAGTATAATAGTCCATTCCTCCAGATAATTCCCCAAAGAGCAGGTCATATATGTATTTTCTAAACACCTGAACAGCAGCTTAATTTTTGTTAGTAAAGACCAAATCCAACAGCCACTCTTCTGGAGCTTCAGACTTACCACAAGCTAGTATTGCCATCCAAAATAAGAACGGGAATCAATTGGTTCTGCATTTAACATTTCTACAATTACAAGCAGCTCCTGTTTTGAAAACACCATTCTCATACCATATTTCCTCATAAACTAAACTTATAAACTGATTTTTCGGTTCAATCGTTATTTTTTGTTCCTTGATAATTTAATGACCGTTCATTTGCTTGGTTATTGTGTAATGTTCTAGAATTGTATTTGGAAAGAAGTTGCAGAAAAATACTATTTCTCCTTAACGAAACCATTTTTACCAGAAAATAGCTCTTCCATCCGATTGATCGAAAAATAAATTAATCGATTCTTCTCTCATAGCTACTTTCCATTATATATCATTCTACACTTTTTGTTTAACCATCCGAAAAAACTTTAACATCAATTAATGCTGAGTCTAAATCAATTATCTCTGTAAGCAAAACTACTTGGTGATTTTTGTCAGTCGCTCACTTATTTTAAGCTGGAATCCATCCTCTAATTCTTTTCACTCATTCAACCGGTCGAATTTTAGAACACTAATTTTCAGTCATTCTATCAATGTTTCCGCTATTCCTGATATAATTAATGAAGCATACAAAAAGGAGGAAACTAGATGATTTCTCACTATCTCTTCCTGTTTCCCGCAGATCCACTCGATACAAGCTTACCGGATGAGGACTATAAAAAAGAATATGATGCAGCAAAACAATAGTTTAATGTTGCCTTGCTGCAGCTGGAGCCATTGATGGAATCAAACAAAGTAAAATTGAGTCGTCTCCTGACTGAAAACGAGATAATCGTCTATCGAGGATGGATGCTGACACCTTGTCAGTATGACCAGCTTCAACAAGCCGTTGAGCAACAGGGAGCTTCGATGTTGACCGCTCTTTCAGAGTACAAAAATACTCACTTGCTTCCAAGCTGGGCTGGTATGCCTCATATGCTGCAGACGAATTGGACAGAGAGTTTATCAGAAACAGCCTTGATTAATCTACTTTCCCACTTCAGCGGTGCAGTCACCGTAAAGGATTTTGTTAAAAGCAGAAAGCATGAATGGCACGATGCTTTTTTTGTCCCTGATGTGTCCGATACAACACAGGCCTTGAAAGTAATCAATACATTTATTGAACGTCAGGAAAAAAATTTAATGGGCGGTATTGTTTTGAGGGAATTTGTTGAATTGATGAAAATTGGAGAACATCCTAAAAGTTATACACCAATTTTTGAAGAGTATCGAGTCTTTTATTGGCTAAATGAACCGATTGCATTAATAGATTATTGGCATAATGATTCTGTACAGCTTTCGGAAGAGGAAGAGCGGTTTATCAAACAACAGGGAAAGAAAATACACTCTCCTTTCTTCACAGTCGACTATGCTAGAAAAACAACTGGCAAATTGATCATTATAGAGATAGGCGACGGACAGGTCTCAGGGCTTCAGGAACATGATGAAGAATTTTTTTATGCAGAATTATCAAAGAGACATAAATTTTATAAAGACTAAGAAAAAGAGGTCGAGACAAACACCCATGAGGGCGATCGCCCTCATGGGTGTTTGTCACATCTTCTTAAAAATGCAAAGTACTTTATTCAGCTGTCTTTCTATCATTTACAGGCAAATTTTATTTACGTTCTAATACCTACAATATATGCTCCGTCCGCTCAATAATATCATCCTGTGTTGCTTTGGACAGAACATTGAAAAATGCTGAGTAACCTGCTACCCGAACGATTAAATCCCGGTATTTTTCAGGACGTGCCTGCGCATCCCGCAGTGTGTCTTTTGAAACAACGTTGTACTGAATATGATAACCGTGCAATCGATTGAAGAAAGTTCTCAGCAGCATAACCAGTTTCATCCGATCCTCTTCTTTTTCCAAAACCTGCGGGGTTACTTTCTGATTCAGCAATACACCCCCGGTAATTTCTTTAGTTGGCAGCTTCGAAACAGTTTTCAGTACTGCAGTTGGTCCATTTTTATCCATGGAGTGAGAAGGAGAGCAGCCTTCCGCCAAAGGAGTTGAAGCGTTTCGTCCGTCAGGCGTTGCCATCGTTCCCCTTCCCTGTCCAACATTGGCTGAAATTGATGAAGTTCCTGCATATCTTGTACCACCGATTGGTCCTCTGCCAAAACGGGTATTCGGATATTTTTTCACCTCATCAATATAGCTGTCATACGCATCAACAACCAGCTGATCCACGTAATCATCATCATTACCATATTTCGGTGCTTCTTCCAATAATAGTTTTTGAATTACCTGTCCTTTTTCTTCGGCAAAGTCCGTCATTAATGCCTCCCAAAGCTCTTTCTGAGTTATCTTCTGTTCTTCAAAAACCAGCTTTTTAATTGCTGCCAGTGAATCAGCCAAATTAGCAATCCCTACCTGCAGTCCTGAAATAAAGTCGTAAACAGCACCGCCTTCTTTCAACGTTTTTCCTCGTCCAATACAGTCTTCTGTCAGCGCTGAGCATAAAACATCTGGGACATCCTCTTCCAAAACCATATCACAGCTGTTTTCAATAATGACACTATGTTTGGTGAAATCACGAATCACATGATCCCAGGCTTTTTCCAACTCTTCGTAAGAGGTCATCTCTTCGAAATGTCCCAATCCTTCAACCAGTTTAGTTCCTGATTTCGGATCAACACCATTATTCATCGCAATCAGCAATGTTTTGGGGAAGTTAATAAAGCTCATACCCGTACAGCGATAGCCCCATTTTCCCGGAACTGCTGTTTCCACACAGCCAATTGCACTATAATTATAAGCATCCTCCTCTTTTATTCCCTTTTCAATAAAGGACGGAATAATAATCTCATCATTGTTAAATGCCGGCATCCCGATACCAATTCTAATCACTTCCACACATTCCCGCATAAACCTATCATCCAGTCCTTTATGATAGCGAACAGTTAAATTAGGCTGCGGCAGCTTGGTCTGAGCCACACTGCGCAATATCAGATAGGATAATTTGTTTACTGCATCTTTTTTCTCTGTTGTCTGTCCGCCAATCGTTACGTTTTGATACAAAGGGCTTCCGGCACTGAATTGCGTATGCGACCAGCTGCGGATTTTATTAATCGTAATCGTTTTAATCCAGAGGTTAGTCAGCAGCTCCACAGCAGTTTCTTCGGTCATTTTTCCCTCAGCTAAATCTTTTTCCAGCAGTGGATTCAAATACTGATCCATTCGACCATAAGAGAGTGAGTGACCATTTGATTCAATTTGTAAAACCAGCTGAATCATCCAAACAGACTGAATCGCTTCATAAAATGTTTCTGCCGGCTCATAAGGAACCTTTTTCAAAACACGCGCCATCTCCTTTAATTCCACCGCTCGTTCAGGTGATGACAACCTCGCCTTTTCCTCTGCCAGTTTTGCATACCGCAACGCAAAATTTTGAACAGCATCCAGCGTAATTAGAACTGATTCATAGAAATACAGTTTCTTCTGATTTTCCAAAACTGTTAGATCCAATTCCTTCATTAATTTTTCCACACGTTCCCGATAACCCTTCAATCCGCTCTTAATAACTGTTTCATAACTTACTGCAATATGTGCATCTCCGGAAGTGATATTTCCTTCTGCCTTGATAATACCCAAATCATAAAATACGCGACTGGCTGGAGGAATCGCTGCCAGACCTTTTTCTTTTGTTGTATTGTGCTTCCAGTAATCAGAAATGGAACGAAGCTCTTCTTTTGTTTCTTCAGTAATATAAAAAACATCCCCATCACGTTGTTCAAATTCGTCCAATTCTGCAATTACCCAGTCCATCGCATATTCCGGAAAAATCGGTGCCGACCGATTCGCAGCAGCCTGATTTCCTGCCAGCAGACTTTCATCTTCAATGTATAATGTCATGTGCTCAAGGATATTTTTCAACATATATGCCCGTTTTAAAACCACCGGCTGATCCTGGTATTCTTTATATGCCTCAGTAGTTAAAAGGGCGCGCTCTGCACAGACATAAGGCTTTGTAGACAAGACACTTTCGCGGTATGCTGCCATTCTGGGAGTCAGCTCCCCAAAGTAGGATCTCAGTCTCTCTTTTTCTATTACCGTATTCACTTGAATCCCTCCGATCTATTTTCTTTTGAAACGAAAATTAGTTTCTTTTGAAACAAACATATCATTATTCAATTGAAAATTCAATTCCTGTTTAGAATTAAGATAAAGTTGCACATATGTGCAAAAATAAAAAAGCATCAAATGATGCTTTTTATACAGCCACTACCTCAATCTGTCTTTTTTCTAATAACTGCTTCTTCTCTTTAGTAATTGCCTGATCTGTATAAACTAGAGAAACCTCATCAAAGCCAAACTCAGCAACTACACCTTTTTGCATAAATTTGCTTGAATCCGTCAGCACAATGGTCTTGTCAGCATGTTCCGCCATCATTCTTGCTGCATCACAACGAGTGATATCGCTCCCAGTGAATCCCCGCTTTTCGTCACAGCCGTCAACGCCGACAAACAACTTATCCACGTGAAAATTTTCCACAACTTTCTTTATCAGCGGTCCAACATTAACCTGTGATTCCTTTTGATATTCTCCGCCTAAAAGAATAATTTTTACACTTTCCGCTTTGCGGATATAAGAAGCAATAAAGCTTGAATTAGTAATAATTGTGATATTATTTCTGTTAAATGCCAATTCCTCTGCCAATAATGTACAGGTTGATCCTGATTCAATCATAACGATCTCTCCATCAGAGACACTCTTTGCAGCTTTTTTGGCAATTTTCAGCTTTAAATCATAGTTCTTAGCTAAGCGATAATTGATATCTGCTTCATTATTCAGCAGAGCAAAACCGTGCTGACGGTGAAGTATCCCTCGTGCTTCCAGCTTGTCCAGATCTTTTCGAATCGTTACCTTTGAAACATTTAACTGCTCAGCTAGTTGATTCACTTCTATTTTCTTTTGACTGCTTACTATTGAAATAATATCTTCTTCTCTCGACATAAGATAAGTCCTCCTGCTTTCATTAGTTTATCACAGCCTTTCAGTTATCTCAATCCAACAAATTTTATTTTCGAAACTAAAAATATTTACGAATGAAATTACATATGTTAAAATCGAACTGAAAAACAGGAGGGAAAAGTAATGAGTGAAACAGCATGCATATTCAATATTCAAAAATTCAGTATTCATGATGGCCCCGGTATTCGAACTGTTGTTTTCTTTAAAGGCTGTCCGCTGAAATGCTACTGGTGTTCAAATCCAGAATCACAGTGCGGTGAACCTGAACAAATGTGGAATAGCCAAAAAAAAGAGACAACAATTATAGGAGAATATAAGACAATCGCTGAAATTGTCAATGAGGTCATGAAAGACGAACCCTTTTATGAAGAATCGGGTGGTGGTGTTACGTTGTCAGGCGGAGAAGTTTTGTATCAGGCAGTCTTTGCAACTGAATTACTAAAAGAGCTTAAAAAGAAAAATATTCACACCGCCTGTGAGACAACCGGTTATGCAAAAACTGATGTTTTTGAAGCATTTATCCAGCATGTTGATTTATTATATTTTGATGTAAAGCATTATGATTCAGCCAAGCATAAAAGCGGCATCGGTGTACCGAATGAACTGATTTTAAAGAATTTGCAGACAGCAGTTCGCACGCATGCCGGACTCGTAGTTAGAATTCCGGTTATTCCCTTTTATAATGATAGTCTGGCTGATGCAGAAGAATTTTCAAAGCTATTCAATGAAATGGGCGTTAATCAGATTGAACTGCTGCCCTTCCACCAGTTTGGTGAAAAAAAGTATCAATACTTGAATCGGGATTATGCAATGCATGATATTCCTCAGCTGCATACAGAGGATTTGTACACCTATAAAGCAGTGATGGAAGCTGCCAATATTCAATGTCTGGTCAGATAAAAAAGTGTTTTACCTCGAGATATCAAGTATCATCTGCTCCTGCGGTTACTCGTCGCATGTCTGAGGGACATGTAAGAACTTGCTCCTGCGATTACTCGTCGCAGTTAAGTTCATGCACGTGCTCCTGCAGTTACTCGTCGCAGTTAAGTTCATGCACGTGCTCCTGCGCTTCTTACGAATGCTCGAATCATACAAAGACGGGAACACCGTCTATTCGTTTTTTAGAGCATGCGACATAGTCTTGTCTTTCATCTTTTTACTACAAAACAGCCTGAATTCCCCTCAACAGACGTTCTGTTCCTTCCAGTACCTTCTCTCGGGGTGCACCAAGGTTCAGACGCAGATACATACTTCCTTCTGCTCCATAGGTTTCTCCTCGCATAATCGCTACTTTTTCCTGTTGAATAAGCACCTTTTGCAGTTGAGCCATGTTAACCGGTAAAGTTGTCAAATCAAGCCAAGCCAGATAACTAGCTTCAGGTATATACGATGAGATGAATGGATGATTCTTCAATTGTTCATGCATCACCTGAAAATTTCCATCAATATAATGATTCAGCTCTTGCAGCCACAGCTCCTGATGTGTATAGCAGTCCTGCAATGCCAACAGCCCGAGATAAGGAACAGATGATAAACCATCACGACCTTTTAACACAGTCAAAAACTGATCCCTCAATTTTTCATCAGGAATCACACAATACGAACAGCCTAATCCGGGTGTATTAAATGATTTTGAAGCTGAAGACACCAACATAACCGGTACTTTAATCTGCTTAATAAATTTTAGTACTGGAAGATGATCAATGCCCGACCGTCGAATATCCATATGAATCTCATCACTGATCAGACCAACCTGATAACGATTACACAGATCAATGATAGTTAAAAGCTCTTCTTCCGTAAATGCTCTGCCAGTTGGGTTATGAGGATTACATAAAAGAAAAAGCTCCGGCTGTTCTGTTTTAAATGCTTCTTCAAGTGTTGAAAAATCAATATCAAACCGTTCATTTTTTATCAGACTAACTGAGATTAACTGCTGATGATTCTCTTTGATAGTATTAAAAAAGGCATCATAACAAGGTGTCAGCGTGACAATCTTTCCCGCTCTCTTTGAAAGCAGCTGCAATGCTGTAGATAAGCTGTAGATTACGCTGGGACTGTAGACAATCCAGTCATCTTTCAGCTGTGTGTGAAACTGTCGGCGGAACCAACCGCTTATAGCTCCTTTAAACTCTTTATGATTCCAGCGGGTATAGCCAAAAATCCCTTTTTCTACAGCTGCATTCAACACTTGCTTCGTTCCAGAGGGAAGCTCGAAATCCATATCTGAAATAGAAAAAGGCAGTAAATTTTTCTCCCCGAAACGATCCTGAATATAGTCCCACTGTGTAGAATAGGTTCCGTATCTGGAGATTACTCGATCAAAATTTGTCATTCAACTCACCCAATTTCTTTTCAAAATTTTCAATATATCGACAAATCAGCGTAACGGCATTTTCACAATCTGACAAATGAACCATGGAATTCCATGAATGACAGTAGCGGACTGGAACACTTATAACAATTGTTGGTTTTCCTTCATAAAGTTGAATGGAGCCGGCATCTGTTCCACCGCCAGTAAACTGATCAAATTGATAAGGAATCTGATTCGACTCAGCTGTTTCCTTCAACGCATCTGCCAAAGTTATATCGGCAAGTGCCGTTTTATCATACAGACAGATACCGGGACCTGCTCCTAAAATACGGGTTTTGGTTGAAGCAGCCTTCGGTGTATCCTTCCCGTTTGCTACATCGATGATCAGATTAATATCTCCCCGAACCTTCGGTGCAGCCACTTTTGATCCCCGTGTACCTGCCTCTTCCTGAGCCGTCGCAACACCCAGAACTTCGATCTGAGCCAGTTCATTCTTGGAAAAATAATCCATAACACCAGCCATTACACTACAGCCTACACGGTTATCCAATGCTTTTCCTGTAATGAAGTTACCTGTTGCCGTTTCCTGAGCAGCTGTATCCGGTGTGATCATATCACCAATCTGAATTTCCAGATCTGCTGCCTCCTGCCGACTGCCGGCACCAAGATCAATATACATCTTATCAACCTCAACAACCCTGTCATCCATCACAGAACCTTCAGACAGCGTTCCGACAATTCCAATAAAAGTCTGTCCGGTTTTTCTCGAAGTAATGCGGACTCTCTGACCTAAAATGACATGTCCCCACCAGCCGCCGATTGGCTGAAAACGAATAAAGCCAGCCGAATCAATCTCTCTAACGAAAAAGCCAACCTCATCCAGATGTGCATAAACAGCCACCCTTTTTTTCTTCGTTGTCAAATCGCCAAAATAATAATTTTTAAACGTATCCTTAAATGAAGATTGTTTGATAATCGTTGCCAGATAATCACCCACTGCATCTTCTCTTCCCGCAATTCCATCCAAATTTGATAAATAAAGCAAATGATCTTTTAGTTCCATTCGAGTTCCATCCATTCTTTGCTTGTTTGTGTAAAGCTTTTTACTCTGCCGTCAGCTGTGATAAAAATATCATCTTCGATCCGAATACCGTAGTCTCCTGGAAAATAAATGCCTGGTTCAACAGTAAATACCATTCCTTCACGAATATTGACAGTGCTGTCATGATTAACCACAGGATATTCATGACAGGACAGACCAATACCATGTCCCAGTCCATGTGAAAAATACTCGGCAATTCCTGATTCTTCTAAACACATTCGAGCAGTTTGATCAATTTCCTTCAGCGTTTTCCCAGTCTCAATCGCCTGAATCGCCTGTTTTTGAGCGTTCAAAACCTGTTGATATGTCTCCTTGATTTTATCAGCTGCTTTTCCCAATGCAAAAGTCCGTGTCATATCAGAATGATAGCCATGATACATGCAACCAAAATCAATCATAATCAACTCATCCGGCTGAATAACTTTTCGGGATGCATGTGCATGAGGCAGGGCTGTCCGGTTCCCTGATGCCACAATGGTCTCAAATGCAGGTCCTTCACTGCCGATTCGCTTACTGTAGTAATCAATTTCATTGGCAACATCCAACTCAGACATACCTGGTTTAATAATTGTTTTGATATACTCAAACGTTTGATCTGCCAACATCGCAGCCTCTTTTAAATACCTGATTTCTGTCGGCTCTTTAATCATCCGGAGCTGTTCAATCAGATGGATGGTCTCAATCAGTTTTCCCTTCTGCTCAGAAATGACTGATTCAAGTTCAAGATACATTAGATAAGAAATGGATGACCGTTCAAAGCCGACACTGCCATCTCCAACAATTTCAGCCAGATACTGCCACTGATTTTTTTGCGGTGTTGTTGTAAGAATACAGATATTTTCTGTCTGCTGTTCTGCCTGTTCTGTATAGCGTCCATCAACTAACAGATATTCCCGCTCATCCCCCACAACTAAAAGTCCATTTGAACCAGTAAAACCAGACAGGTACCGGTAATTGATTTTATCACTTACTATCAAAAAATCGATCGAATAGTTTTCATGCATTATTTTTTTCACTTGTTTTAGCCGTTCATTCATCGGCTGCACCTCCTTGCTTTAAAACAGAATGAGAATAGAGGAATGATTACCGAAAAAGCAACCCTCCCTCCACCTCATATTTTATTCCATTAGAAATCTAAATCAGACAGCAATGCCTCATCTTCTTCACTTAGGATTGAATGACTCTCTTTTACATCTTTTTCCTGCTCAAGTTCCTGACGCTCCAACACTTTGAAAAACGGCAGATATAAAGCAAAAGACAGACCAATTTGAACCAGCTGAATAATAATTGCCCGCCAGTCAAAGCCAGTCAGAAATCCTTCCATGAAGACTGGTACATAAGGCGGATCAAAAATCGGATAATTCAGCCAGCCCAGCTTCATGCAGATCATTGGAATCATCCCCACAAAAGCACCGCCAAAGATAAACGGGATCATTAACACCGGATTCAAAATAATCGGCACTCCGAAAAGAACAGGCTCATTAATCCCAAATAATGAAGGCAGAAGCGCAACCGCTCCGACTTTTTTATATCGTAGAGATTTGCTGACAAGCATGGCTATAACCAGACCCATTGTCACACCGGAACCAGTAAAATTTGCGAACGCGGATAACGTTCCTCCGGTAATAACGTGCGTCAGCGGCTGACCTGCTTCATGTGCTGCGATATTTTCTGACAGATACTGAACTGCGATCGGCGATAGAATAGGCGACAACACGGCTGAATGAATGCCGAAAAACCAGAAAACCAAACGCAGAACTAAAACAAAGTAAATGACCCCTAATGAATCCAGTCCACCAATTGCCGGTGCTAGAAACTCCATAATAACCTGCGGCAGCAGACCCCCGCCCGTCAGTGCATCCGTAACCGCTCGAACTGTAATAAACAAGACTCCAATGGTTGCTGTCGGTGTAATCAGTTCAAAGGAACTGGAAACAAAATCAGGTACCCCTTCCGGCATCTTGATAACAAGCTTATGCTTTGTAAAAAACTGATAGATTTTAACACAAATAATAGCGATAAAAATTCCTGCAAATAGTCCTTTTGAATCCAGATAGGTTGGAATGATATTTCCATTCTCATCCACATCCATCGAAACCAGTAAAAAACCAATTGCCGACAGAATCATGGACCCAATCGTATAGAGTTTCCATTGTTCACTCAGAAAATAAGCAATTGCCAGCACTGCATAAAGACCCACCAACCCTAATGACACTTTTGATAAAAGACCGAAAATGTAGCCGTACTGCTCAAACCAGTTTTGAACAGGTGCTGCATTAATAAACTCTGGAATCGACGGAAAAATTGCTGCTACTGAGCCTAGTAATAAAGCTGGTGTTAAGACGACCATCCCCTTTTTAATGGCAGTCAGATAAGCATTGTTATCTACTTTGTTCGCAACCGGTACAAGGGTCCTGCGAATAAATCCTTCAACTCTGTCAAAGGCCGATACTTTCTGTTGTTCCATTTTCTCTCCTCCAAATAACAAATTTATTGATTTTTGCGGTAAGCTAATATTGCCTGTTTCATGACTGTCGCTCCATCCATTGATCCATAAATATCAGATGTAAGCAGAACAGCAGGTTTATTCAGTTTGTCTGCCTCCCCTTTGATGAACGCATATTTGTGGCTGAGCTGAGGACCAACCAAAATAACATCGTACTCATTAATATACCGATCCAGCTTATCCACTCCGATGGCTTCCATCGGATAGTCTTCAATTTCAAGCTTAGCTGAATCCTTTACTACTTTCTTCATGGCTTCCATCATCATGGTTGTTGAAAAACCACCTGCACAGACTAATAACGTTTTCATTTTTTTCATCCTTTCTTACGCTTCAAGATTTTTCTCTTTCAACATCCCTATCATCTCTTCGATCAGATCTCTTGCAAGCAGACTATTCATCAGATGGTCCTGAGCATGAACCATCAATAATGTTGTTTCTGTTTTTTCTCCATTAATTTCTTTGGTAATCAATGCAGTTTGTTCTTCATGGGCTGTGATACTCTTTTCCTTTGCCTCCTGCATCTTTACTTCCGCTTCCTCAAATTTTCCTTTTCTGGCCAGACGCAGCGCCTCAAACGCAGCACCTCGGCTGTCTCCGGCTGAAGATATAATCTGAAAAATACTTTTTTCCTGTTCTGTCATGTCTGCTTATCCTTTCTTAATCAATTCTCTTAAATAGTGAGAAAAGTCCTGATAGTTCTTAATGCCGTTTAAATTCTTCTCCAAATTTTGATCATCAATCATGCGGATCATCAAACGACTGATTTCCTTGTGTAAAAAGAGATGTCCGTTTTCAATATTAATCAGAAAAATTAACCGGACAGGCTTCTTTCTGTATGTTAATCCCGGTCGAAGCAGTATAACATCAATACATTCTTTCAGTGCTCTGGCCTCCATCGGGTGAGGTCCGGCAATCCCATTTTGATAAATTGTATCCAACAGCTTTTCCCGCTGCAGAACCAGCTCTGTATACTCAGCCGCAGCATACCCATCATCCTGCAGCCGTTCTGCTCTTTTTTTCAATAAATCAAGGTAACTCGTTTCTTTTGCAATACTAAAATTCTCTTTCGAAAAAAGTGACAACAGCTGATGATCAACATCCGTTTCCAACAGCTGATTTTCCCGAATCAGCAGCAGATCATTTTGAATTTTTTGAATTTCTTTTTCTGTCAGCAGTGCCTGTGTATAAATGACAGGTATTTTAGTAAATTTCTGCTCAATTGGTACCGTTGAAATAATCAGGTCAAAATCTTCGTCAATTTCATTGCTCTCAATGATCGAAAACGTCTGAACCTCTGCATTGGCAAAAATCTGTTCCAGTTTGGTTTTCAAAAAATAAGAAACCCCTCCGCCAGTCGCACAAATGACAGCAATTGATCGATATCGCTTAATCTCTTTCTGAGATGTCTTTTCCAGACTTGCGGCAAAGTAAATTGCTAAATACCCCATTTCATCCTTACTGATTTTCACTTCGACATTATCACTAATCAGTTGAATAAATTCATAGGTAATTGTAAATACATTGGCATAGCGGGTATATACATCTTCAATAATCGGATTTTCCAGCTGATGTCCGCCGTAGAGCCGCTGCAGCAGCGGCGCCACATGAAGAATCAGTGCACCGCTCAATTCTTCATCATGACTGAAAAAAGTGTGGTATTTATGATCAATCACTTTCAAGCTTTGCTCAATATATCTGCGAAGATCATCATATTTGGTCAGCTCATTAACGGCCAGCATTTTTCCATAAAGCTGACGAGTCAAATAATTTTTTTCATTTCCCGGGAGTTGAATCCCCAACTCAGCCTTCAGATAAGCCGCAATTTGATCTGTGAGATTTTCATATTCTGTTGATGCTTCGTCTTGTTCCTGTACTTCTTTCAACAAGTTATTCTGCCTGATACGAAATCCCAAAAGCACCACATGCTGGACCAGATTATCCAAGACAAGATCGTTCATTTTGATTTCAAACTGCTGAATCTGCTGAATCAAATAGGCTTTAAACCTCTCTTCATCAAAAGCGGAAAGAAATGCCGCATACTCTGCCGTAATTTTGGGCTGAGTGATTTCATTACGGAGCAGTTGAATGATCAGTGCTCTCCGGTTTTCCTCCGAACCAACAACTTTATATCCATAATGAGGTTTTGAATACAGGGTCAGACCATCCAGTTCAAATTCTGTTCTCACTTGATTCATATCTTTTTTCACAGTTGAAACACTAACAGCCAGTATATTGGATATCTGAGTCATTGTCAGATAGTCATTTGCAAAAAGCAGCAGTAAAGCAATATTTGTTTTACGTGAATTTGGATTTAAAATCTCTCGTTCATTTTCTGCAGAGAGTTGAGTGAAATAGTTGTTAAATGCTGGATGGTCAAATATCTCCAGACCGTATCCCAGCCCCCTCTTGTTCGTAATCTGAAAGCCATGACGACTTGCTGCGGCATTGATCAACTTTATATCACTGGAAATGGTGCGAGGTGAGACTTCGAATAAATCCGCCAGCTTCAACAAGGACTGACGACCGGTACTGGCAATCAAGTACTGAATGATTTTTTCTTCCCTCATCTGTTTTTCCTCCTCGTATAGTCATAAGATAACTTGAAACCGTTTTATTTAAAACAGTCTCTTTTTCAATTTGAAATGGAAATAAGTAGCTTATATTCCTCTGTCGGTATTGTCTCCTTTATCTTAAAATTTTTTTGTCGAAATTTTGCGGGCTTTGTTCTGCATATCAACAGAATTTATCCCCCTCTCTGTCTATTGTCGCTTGTAATTACTCTGACAGTCTGAGAGAATAAAACAACAAATACTATAATGAGTATATCCAGAATATCGTTGTTCTTCGAGTGAAGCAACCAAAGAGGATAGTCTCTACACATCAATGAAAAGTACTTGATTACAAACAACTTATGTTCACACAAGGAGTTATATACATGAAAAAACCTCATTACACCATACAGCTACCTGAAGAAGTAGTTCAGGAACTGCAGCTGAAGGAAGAAGAACCGCTTCAGATAAAAATTGAAAACAAGAAAATAATTATTGAACCGAAACGTACAAAAACAGAAAGACAAGCTGTTTCACTTCGCTGGTTTTTAATTCCGTCTTTACTGGTCAGCGTGATCTTTTTCGGCTTTTTTTATGAACAGGGACGGTCCCACCTCTTGCTTACAGGGCGTATTTCCATTGCTGCTTCAGTTCTTATTTTGGGACTTTTAAGCGGCATATGCTCCTTTATTATTTTTTTTGTTAAAGGGAAAAGAAAACAGCTTTTTTCATTTAAAGACATTTACTGGCGAAACTTCCTCACCATACTAATTTCTTTTGTGATCATTCTTGCATTGGTTTTACTGGGATTTTTCTGGCTTTTGGGAATTCTTTTTGAAGGAGCCAGCTTTGATCTTTTAACAGCGACATTTATCTTTTTTGTGTTTGTTGGAATGATCAATTACCTGATGATTTATTTTGCACTGGCTATCTCACCAGCACTGATCACAACTCTGCTGATCTCCGTCATCATCGGCGGTGTATTGATGTCAATGGCTGCAAATGGACAGCTTCAGTGGTGGCAGTACAATTTCAGCTTTTTAGGAACCAGCAATGCCAACAGCAGCTGGCAATTTAATCTAACGCTGATTATTTCTGCATTGCTGATGATCGCACTGATTGACTATCTCTTTGTTTCCCTGCAAAAATCAATGACTAAAAATATTCAACTGACCATTTTGCGTATTTTACTGACATTGACGGCAATTGATTTGGGTGCTGTTGGTTTCTTTCCCAACAATGGAAACGGACGACTTCATGAGCTGCACAATCAGGCTGCAAACTATCTTGTTTACATGATTATTATTTTGATTATCAGTATTCGCTGGCTCCTGCCAGCTATTTCCAG
The DNA here is from genome assembly GCF_020567625.1 of Enterococcus sp. BWT-B8. Classification (NCBI taxonomy): domain Bacteria; kingdom Bacillati; phylum Bacillota; class Bacilli; order Lactobacillales; family Enterococcaceae; genus Enterococcus; species Enterococcus sp. BWT-B8. The sequence continues at coordinate 142,624 of NZ_JAJDJV010000010.1, forward strand.
AGAATTTCTGGGAATCTCGTATATGATTGCAGCCGTACTGCTTATCGCCAATGTTCTGTTCAAAAATATTGGTTATCTCTCTCTGACTGCCTTCGAACTGATCGCCTTCTTTCTGGCATTCAGCTGGATTTTACTTCTGCTGCAAAATTTACAGAAACTGACAAGAAAAGTTGCACCAGTCTATGAGATCGCCTTTAATTCACAGGAAACACTTCAGGACACAACTGTGGCTGATACTGCAGAAAACAGAAAATAGTGGGTAAGATATTCTGTTGAATATCTTACCCACTAATCTTAGTATGTTTTTTTGTTTATTCAGCTGATTCAATTAAACATTTCCTGAAAGACTTATTCTGTTGTCTTTATTTTGTAGATTGTGGATGAATAGTACGCCTTCTCCGGTCTCAAAGTAATATCACCAAATTCAGAGAAATGCTCTGCCCCCGGTGCCTCCTGAGTCTCAAAAGTAATACCTCCATGATCCACCATTTTTTCGCCTTGCATTATCGGCCCTTCTCCGGAGAAGTTTGCTGTAAAAATAACGACTGCCGAACGATCCGTGAACACCTCTACTTCAATCCTATTATCGGGACTGATCAAAGTCGCATTTGGCTCTTTGCTGCTCTCTTTTTTCAAAAAGAATGGATGATCCATTCCCTTTGTTTGAATAATTTGCTGATCCTCACTGTTAAATGCTTCTGCCAGCTTTTTCCCCTTTCGAAAATCAAACGCCGTTCCTTCTACAGAAACACGCTCTCCTTTAACTGTTATATCCTCGTTCACTGGAGCATATTCTTCCGCTCGAACCATTAATTCGTGGTCATCAATAACTGCGGCAGGATCGCCCAACAGATTAAAATACACATGATTAGTTGGGTTAAACAATGTTGGCTGCGTTGTTTTAGCATGATAGACAACTTCCCACTCATTTTCTTCATTCAGACTATAGGTCACTGAAACCGCCAGTTCTCCCGGAAAACCATTCTCACCAGCTGGGCTCACCAAAGAAAATGTAACAGATGCCTTTGACTCTTCTTCCTTTGTCTCAGCAAGCCATGTTTTCGCTTCAAATCCCAGTATTCCGCCATGTAACGTATGCAGCTGGTCTTCTGCCCGTTCTATTTGAACGGTTTTACCATCCATAGTAAATGTTCCATTTAGTATTCGGCCAGCTACTCGACCGATTGTTGCACCAAAATACAAATCTTTTTCTTCATATTCCTCTGCTGAATCAAAGCCCAAAACGATATTTCGTTTTTCTTCTCCTATCGGAACAAGAAGCCGAACAATCCGGGCTCCTAAATCCGTAATCTCCATAATAACACCCTTTCCATTTTCAAGAGAATAAAGTGTCGCTCCGTTGCCAAACGGTTTTTGTGTCAGTTTCATTATTCATTTCTTCCTTTCTCGACGATCTTCCGTTCTTTTACATGCATAATCTATAACAACCATTTTACATGAAATTTCTTTAAATGGCACTAAGTCAGCTGTAAAAACAGAAAAGTATCTTGTAATCTGGAAACCCCTTTCAATTTATCATTGAAATTCTTTAGTAAACGTTTTATAATATATTTACTAAATATTTTACCACGAGGTGAAAAAATGGAAAAGAGCTTAGAGAAAAAATTTAACACAATTTTTGAGACAGAGAGCAGCAGCAGCTATTTTGCACCTGGAAGAATTAATTTAATCGGTGAACACACAGATTATAATGGCGGTCATGTCTTCCCTGCTGCAATCAGTATTGGTACCTATGGAATTGCTGAAAAAAGGGACGATCAAACCGTTCGCATGTACTCTGAAAATTTCCCGGAAAAAGGAACCATCACTTTTTCACTGGATGACCTTTCCTACAATCAAGAACACGATTGGGCAAATTACCCTAAAGGAGTGATCAAGTATTTAATTGAAGCCGGGGCAAAAATCGAATCTGGTGCAGACATTCTTTTTTATGGAACCATCCCAAATGGTGCGGGACTTTCCTCTTCGGCTTCCATTGAGCTGCTTACAGGAGTTATCTTTAACGACCTGTTCAAACTGCAGCAGGAAACACTGGACTTGGTTAAAATCGGCAAGCGAGTGGAAAATGAATTCATTGGTGTAAATTCTGGTATCATGGATCAGTTTGCCATCGGTATGGGGAAAAAGGATCACGCAATTCTGCTGGATACCAATACATTGAAGTATGAATTAGTACCAGCTGCATTCGGAGAATATACGATTGTCATCATGAATACAAATAAACGAAGAGAACTGGCTGACTCAAAATACAATGAACGACGAGCTGAATGTGAAGAAGCACTGCATCGGCTGCAGACAATACTTGAGATACAATCTTTAGGTGAGCTGACAGAAGAGCAGTTTAATCGACATCAATCTTTAATTGAAGATCCTGTTCTGATAAAACGGGCACGACATGCAGTGACTGAAAATCAGCGAACATTAAAAGCAAAAGCAGCACTGCAGGCTGGAGATCTGGAAGCTTTTGGTCTGCTGCTGAATGATTCCCACCGTTCATTACAGGAAGATTATGAAGTAACTGGTATCGAGCTGGACACACTGGTTAACTTTGCACAAAAGCAACCAAATGTTTTGGGCGCCCGGATGACAGGTGCTGGTTTCGGGGGTTGTGCTATTGCTTTAGTGAAAAAAGAAGCTGTTGAAGCCTTTCAAGCTGCAGTCAGTTACAGGTATAAAGAAGCAATTGGCTATGCAGCTGATTTTTATCCGGCAGAAATTGCCGATGGTGCCGGAAAACTGGTAAAATGATCTGGAGAGTCTAAAAAATGAAGAATTGAGGAAATCAAATGACAATATTAATTTTAGGGGGAGCCGGATATATCGGTTCTCACGCAGTAGATTTATTTATTAATGAAGGACAGAAGGTCGTTGTTGTCGATAATTTGGCTACTGGTCACCGAAAAGCTGTTCATCCAGAGGCAGCCTTTTATCAGGGAGACATCAGAGATAAAGCTTTTTTACAAAGTGTCTTTCAAAATGAAAAGATCGACAGCGTTGTCCATTTTGCTGCAAGCTCTCTGGTTGGAGAATCTGTTGAAAAGCCGCTGCTTTACTTCAACAACAATGTTTATGGTATGCAGGTACTTCTGGAAACAATGGTTGAGTTTAATGTCAAATACATTGTTTTTTCCAGTACGGCAGCAACTTATGGCGAACCTGAAGTTACACCAATCGATGAAACTACCCGGACTGATCCAAAGAATCCATACGGTGAAAGCAAGCTGATTATGGAAAAAATGATTAAATGGTGCGACAACGCCTATGGTCTGAAGTATGTGGCTCTGCGCTATTTCAATGTTGCCGGGGCAAAATCCGACGCTTCTATTGGAGAAGATCACACGCCTGAAAGTCACCTAGTTCCAATCATTCTTCAGACAGCGTTGGGACAGCGGCCGCATCTGCAAATTTTTGGAGATGATTATGATACACCAGACGGTACTTGTATTCGCGACTATGTTCATGTAGAAGATTTAGCTAAAGCACATCAGCTGGCTCTGAATTATCTGGAAAACGGTAAAGACAGCTCTGTCTTCAATCTTGGCAGCAACCACGGCTACTCTGTTAAGGAAATGCTGACAGCGGCAGAAAAAGTTACTGGAAAAGCAATTCCGGCGACTGTTGTACCACGCCGAGCAGGAGATCCCAGCCGTCTGGTTGCATCCAGCAAAAAAGCACAGGAAATTTTGGGGTGGCAGCCGAAATATACAGATATTAACGAAATTATTAAAACGGCTTGGGAGTGGCATCACAGTCATCCTAATGGATATCAGGATTAGGAGGAAAAAGAGTGTTAGTGAGTCAGACTGTTACAGATTTTACAACACTTGTTATCCAATCCGGAGAATGGGAAGAAATAGACCGCCTCTATTTGGAAAACAAAGTTTTATGCTTAATCGGTGAAGAAATGATGGAGAACACCTCTGTCAGAAACGTTGAACAATCTGCTTTGGAGCTGGTTGAGCTGCTGCTTGCCAAAGCTCAGGAGAACCAGGTAATTGGGGATTTACAGGCAGAAACAGATATTCTGGAGGCTCAGCTGATGGATTTGCTGACGCCCTCCCCCTCTGCTGTAAATAAATTTTTTTCAACCTTGTATGACGAATCACCCGAAAAAGCAACGAGCTATTTTTACAGGCTTTGTCAGGAAAACAACTACATTAAAACAAAAGCGATTGCTCAAAACCTTTATTTCCCTGTTGAGACAGATTACGGTACTTTGGAAATTACAATCAATCTTTCCAAACCCGAAAAAGATCCTAAGCAGATTGAAGCGGAAAGAAATGCGCCAAGCATTGCCTTTCCAAAATGTATGCTGTGTATGGAAAATGAAGGCTATCAGGGCAGACTGAATTACCCTGCCCGCACCAACCATCGGATTATTCGAATGGATATTGCCGACGAAAAATGGGGCTTTCAGTATTCACCCTATGCATATTATAACGAACACTCGATTATTCTGTCGGAAGAGCATCGACCAATGCTCATCAATGAAAAAACATTTCAGCGGCTGTTAAACATCACAGAGGTACTGCCTCACTATTTTGTTGGCTCAAATGCCGACTTGCCAATTGTCGGCGGCTCCATTCTGTCACACGATCATTATCAGGCAGGCCGCCACACATTTCCAATGGCCAAAGCCTCTGTTGAACAGAAATTTATAGTTCCCGGATTCGAGCAAATCCATGCTGGAATCGTAAAGTGGCCAATGTCTGTTATTCGACTAAGCAGCCGCTCGCAGGAAGACCTGATTCAAGCCTCTGTTATGATTTTAGAAAAATGGAGAAGTTATTCTGATCCGACAGTAAGGGTCTCAGCTTATTCAGAAGACGGAACTCCGCATCATACTATCACACCAATTGCACGACGTAATGGAGAGCTGTTCGAGCTTGATCTGGTTTTGAGAGATAATAATACGTCAGAGGATCATCCGGATGGTATTTTCCATCCTCATAAAAATGTGCAGCATATCAAAAAAGAAAATATTGGTTTAATCGAAGTAATGGGACTGGCCATTCTTCCTCCCCGTCTGGCAGATGAAATAAAAGAGGTTGAAAACTATTTACTGAATAAACCAAATATAATCAATGATCGACATTTGGATTGGGCAAATCAGCTGAAGGAGCAAAATTTCACTGCTGAAACCGTTCGCTCTGTTATCGAAAACTCTATCGGACATATTTTTGAGCAAGTACTAATTGACGCTGGGGTTTTTAAAAGAGATACGGAAGGTCAGGAAGCCTTTCAGCGATTCATTAATTATTTATAAAGAGAGGTTGATACGATGGCTACAATTAAAGATATTGCACAGCTTGCCGGAGTATCTCCAGCAACTGTTTCCAGAGTATTGAATTACGATACCGAACTCTCTGTTGCACTGGAAACCAAGAAAAAAATTTTTGAAGCAGCAGAAGAATTGAACTATACCAAGTATAAAAAGAATCAGCGGGCAAGCAGTCAAACAGTTCGCTTAATTCAATGGTTCAGTGATCAGGAAGAACTGGAAGATATCTATTATCTTTCTATACGACTGGGAATCGAGAAGAGAGCAGAAGAAGCGAACATTCAGCTAATCAAGGAATCCTTCGACACATTATCTGAACGAACTGCCGATGGGACGATTGCTCTTGGAAAATTCGATAACGATCAGATTAAGGAATTGGCTTCGCTGGATGGTGAACTGCTATTTGTCGACTTTGACGGAATCACCTATGGTCACAATTCAATTGTTGTCGATTTTTCTCAGGGAATGGACTTGGTATTCAACCACTTTATGAAAGCAGGGTATAAAAAAATTGGTTGTTTGACAGGTGTTGAATTCACAAAAGGCAACAAAACGCGTGTTGAAGATCCCCGCTTCCAGTATTTGAAATCAAATCTTGAAGCAGCAGAATTATTTGATGAGCAACTGATTATCTCTGCAGATTTTTCTTTGGATGATGGATATAAACAAACTAAAAAATTTTTGGAGACACATTCTGAATATCCGGAAGCTTTGTTTGCCTCAAGTGATGCATTGGCAATCGGTGCTTTAAAAGCCTTTCAGGAAGCAGGTTTGCGCATTCCAGAAGAAATCTCTGTTATTGGATTTAATGATGTCAGTGTAGCGAAATATGTTTCACCTGCATTGACAACTGTAAAGGTTTATACAGAATGGATGGGTGAACTGGCCATTGAAACAATGGATCAGCTGATTCGGGAACGTGCTCCTGTTCCAAGAAAGATCACTGTTGGAACTGAGCTGATTGTTCGCCAGTCCAGCTGATTCACTTTAAAGACGAATAGCTGAAAGAAACGCTCTAATGAAATATCCACCTGTAATACCAGAACCAAAAATCTGATATTACAGGTGGATTATTTTTATCGCTGTTTAGGACCTGTCTGAAAACTCTAGCGGCAACTATTTTCGAAAAAATGGACAGAGGCTACTTTCCATTAAAAAAAGGATGCTGTCTCGTTCTTCGTATTGGCAACGCAGACCATTCTACTAGATGCTCCTACATTAAAGAAAATTCTTGTATCTACAAGTCTCACTACACTGCACTTCGTTTCGATCTCATCAATTTCTAAATGGCAGAGCCATTAAGAATTGAAGGACCTTGTTCGATTCTCGATACAAACATGTCTATTTGGAAAAGCGTTGGTAAAACCCATTTCCTCCATTGTTTTCTGATTCACTCTAGTTTCATAGAAAGAGCGAATCAAAGAACTGTTCTTATTTGGTCCTGTCGTTCATTCCTCTGGAACCGCTGCGATTGATTTATCAAAGCAAGTCTTTTCATACGATCAGTAATAGCAAAAACACTTATACAGTCTAAAACTGCGACCAGTAACCGCAGGAGCACTTACACAGCCTGAAACTGCGACCAGTAACCGCAGGAGCACTTACACAGCCTGAAATTGCGACGAGTAACCGCAGGAGCATATACTGCATACTACTACTTGGCTCTTGAAGCTCTGTGCTTCTACAATCTCCTTTTCAAGTCCTTCTTGTACGCTTTCATACACCTTTATTGATAGGATAGGTCTCTTGATGAATTAGTCATTTTCAAAAACTTCTTTACCCACTAAATGACTGTAATATTCCAACCATCTTTTTGAAGTATGCTCTTCAGAATAATACGCTGCTGCTTCTTTGGACCTCACTCTGTACTCTTCCAGCTTTTCCGGATTTCCAGCGTACTCTTTCAGCAATTGATCCATTTGTTCTGCATCTTCCGCTTTCAGATACGAATCACCTAAAATGCCTGTATATAAATCTAAATGCCTCAGCATAACCGGCGTTTCACAGTTAAATGCTTCCAAAACACTTACAGGAAACAGCTCACTGAATGATGGAAGCAGAAATACATTCGCAATATTGTAATAGCCGACAATCTCTTCCCGATCAATGATTCCTGTAAATAAAAGATTGGCAGGGGGATTATCATAAATTTCCTTATATTCATCATAGCCATCAGTAATTTTTCCAAATGAGAAGCCGCCAGCCCAGATAAACTGAATATCCGGATTCCGTTTAGCCAGTTCAATAAAATCGTCTACACCTTTTCGCTTCTGAATTTGTCCGACACCTAATACCACAAATTTTTCTTCCTCAATCAGTTTATCTCGTCTAAATGCCTGCTTATCCGTATCACTCATTTTGAAAAAGACATCGGTGCTGACAAAATTTGGGATATATGCTACTTTTTCCCGTGACACCCCTAATGCTTCCAGCTTGTTGATAAAATCAGGGTTAACAACTACCAACTGATCCATACGCTTGTAAAAGGACATCAGGTATTTATCAAAAACTGCTTTAAACGGTTTGGCCAAAGTGATACTTCCTTCTAGGGTTTCAGGTAAAAAGTGAACATATCCCACTCTGACTCCCCGTGATTTTTTGAAAAAAGTTGAGAAATAGAACGTTGGATTTATTGTATGATAATGCGAAATATCCGATTTTCCATACGTATTTACCTTTATTTCCAGCGTATCGCTGAAATTCTTCTTTAACGTTTTCATTAATTCCGAGTAGGCACTTCCCACTCCCTGACCACTAACTTTTTCTGCCTGCGAGAACATTGTAATTTTTATCATAAGCACTTTTCACCATAATCTTTTTCTAAATTTATTTACTATTTTACTATCTCTAAAGTAAGCGGAAATCTTCTGCCTTGCAGCAGTCAATTTCAAATTTCCTTCCTTACTTTTTCCGTTTCTATATGTCCCAATCAGTCAAATCAGCATTTATATTGCGGGTAGCATACAAACTTTAACGTTCGTTATCCAGTTTACTATCTCTTTCGTTTTTTGTAAAATTATCTCATTATTAATTCTATACCGATCAAAATAAGTTCCTTCTGACTGAGGGATTGGATAGACCTTTTCACCATTTACTATTGACTCTATCCTATTAAAAAATATTTGTCTATGGATATTCTTCTTTCTTAATAACTACAGTGAAAAATCAGTCTTTAGACTGACAAAATACTGAATAAAAAATCGAAATGAAATAAAAAATAACACCTAAAATATCAAACAGATATCTTAAAAATACTCTTTTATATAAAAAACAGGTGCAGATTATTCCAAAGATTTTCTTGTTGTTTTCATCAAGGTATATCCCAAAAAAGCAATTTCTATCACCCGCAAGTATTTACCTCTGTCCAAGCCCCTTCTCTTTTCTTTCAAAATGAATAAAAAAAGAACCTGAGATTGTCTCTATTCAGGCTCTATAATAAAGACAGCTTCTCCGTTCAAGAGAAACTGTCTTTAAAAATTCCATTTTTATGCTGAACGTCCAACAATTACACTACCGCTATAGCCAAATCCAACACGAGTAATGCTTGGATTCAATTCCCAGTCGCGGTGTCCGCTTCCTGTTGAAGTCGTCATGTTTGTTTCATAATACCAGGCATTAATTACTGCTGAACCTGGTGCAAACATAATAGCGATTACTTCATAGCCATTTGACCAGTGATCTGAAGGAATTTGGAAACCAGATCCTTCAACTAATGCCGCACGAGCTGTTGCTGTTGCTGCAAGACCAGCATCCCAACTTACAGGGTTCAATCCATGTGAGCTGCGCAATGCATTCAATGCTGCCAATGTCGGATCAGAAGAGTTTGAGACTGTACCGCCGCCGGAATTATTATTACCGGTATTTCCTGTTCCTGAATTTGATGATCCGCTGTTTCCTGAACTGCTTCCAGTATTTGGCGCTTGCGATTGCGTTGTTCCGCTGTCCTGACTGGTTTGAGTTGCTGAAGTAGCTGTACTTGATTCTGTTGTTTTGGCAGAAGCTGCTGCTTTTTGTTCTTCAACTGCCAGAGCTGCTGCTTCGGCATCTTTTTTCGCTTGTTCTTCAGCTGCTTGTTTCTCAGCTGCAACACGAGCTTGTTCTGCTTCTGCTGCTGCTTTTTGTTCTACCAATGCTGATTTTGAACTCTCAGCTGATGCTTGTTCCAATTCCAAAGAAGACTTCAAAACGTTTAAATCTGCTTGCTTTACAACAATATCTTCTTTTTTGACTTCTAATTCAGCTTTTGTTTCTTCAATTTGAGCTAGTTTCTTTTCATTCTCATCTTGTTTTGCAACAACTGCTTCTTTATCTGCTTTTTGTTGTGTTACCAAGTCATTATTGGCGCTGACAATTGTTGAAATTGCCTGAATACGGCTGATTGCATCTGTAAATGAGCTTGCATTCAAAACAGCATCCATCATTGTTGTACTTTGACCATTGACCTGTACATCACGAGCCTGATTTTTGATTGCTTCTTCGCGCTTTTCAATGCGAACCTTTAACTCTTCAATTTCAGTTTTCAGCTGTTGTGTTTTATTTTCAAGCTCCAACTGTTGTTGTCTCAGCTCAGTACCTTCTTCAATAATAGCTGAAATATCAGATTCTAAGGAAGCAATCTGAGAAGCAACTGTTCCCTGCTGCTCCTTAAGGTTGGAAATTTCACTGTCTTTTTGCTGTATTTTTTCATCAAAGTTATCTGCTAAAGTAATACTGGGAGCTGCTATCGTACTAAGTGTCAGTGAACACAATAATAATGATGCAAATATACGTTTCTTCACTCTTAATTCCTCCGACGGATTCTCACCAATTAATTTTTTTAAATTTAATCCTCAATTGCAACACGTAAATTCTAACATAACCATGTGTCAATTTAGAAATATTAACATTACAAGAATATTTCAACTTATATCAAACATTACTTTAATATCTTATTATCCCCGTTTTTAAGTACTATATGAAGAAAATTTGAGAGGTTTGTCTGTTTAATAAGATGAAATTTTTTTCGTACTTTCTAAGACTATCACAAACCTGCTATTTTTGTAAATTCATAATCATACTAAAATAAACGGACCTTAGCAGGCAACTCAAAAGAATCTATGAAAAACTTACTAATTAAATAACTGATCCACCTGACAACGACTCACCATCATTGAATGTTCTGATAGTAAAAAATACAGAAAAAAAGCGCCATAACAACTATTTAAGCTCAACACTGCTCATTGCAAATTTTTACTTCGCTAACTAATATAACACAATCAAACCATTGCAAAGCAAGAGAATGAGAACAGTTTGTGGATACTTGTATATCAAGGATTTGGAAGGTTTAGATAAATATATTTTGAATTCTCCCTTAGCAAGTGGGAACATTTTCCTGAAAAAAACAAACTAATCTATCTCGGTTAAACCTGTATTGCATAATTAAATGAACAAGTTTCCTATATATAAACTATCATCCAAGTACTTCCTAGAGAGCAGGCGGCCCAACGGTTTATCAACAATATACAGTTTATTTTTAGTAAAAAGTAGGCACTGACTCAGCAGATGCTGACATTTCAAGCAGCGGCAGTTAAAAACAAAAAAATGTCTTAGTTTCCTTTTTAACTAGGAAGTCATTCAGAAGAACAGGAATATTTCTTTTTCTTTAAATGCAAAGTTTCCTCTTTTAAAATACGAACTTATGTTTTATAGTAGAGGAAAAACTTAAAGGAATTTGAAATGAAAACTTCATTAACTATACAGATGGAAGAAGCTCTTTATTACTATTGCCGTGAAAATGGCGATATTGTCATAGAGGAAGTCAATATGCCGGAGGATCATGGCATCGTTGATACGCTCAGCTGTCGTTTGATTTCAGAAAATCAGTTTGAGTGGCGCTGCTATGAACTTAAGATAAGTAAAGCGGACTTTCATTCAAAAGCTAAGCTTTCTTTTGTGGGACACTATAATTATTTTGTCCTGCCGGAAGCTCTTTATGAAAAAGTAAAAGATGACATTCCCGGACATATTGGGGCGATGGTTTACCACTCCTATCTGCCAGCTGAAAATCTGACACTCCCAGGCTATTTTACTATTGAAAAAAAACCACAAAAGCAAAAACTTCTAGTCAACGAACAGACCTTGCTCTTCCGACTAATCGGTGCTCAGGCAAGAGAAGTAGGAAAAGCCAAACAGACAGCACGGGGGCTAAGGGTCTTTTCAACAGATCAGCTCTATAAAGAATTAAAGAAAAGACAGCCGGATTATGATTTGTTTGGCGGCGGAGTTAATTTCTATGATCGCTTCGTAGAAGATATTCAAAATCAGGCAATTGAAGCTTTAAAAAGCGAACTAGAAGCAACTCGTGAAGCCTACTTTGAACTGGAACAACGATTTTTGGAGGGAGACTAATGTATTATCCCTATTTTCGCGGCAAGCAATTTGATCTACTTGCACTGACTGCACTCCTTGAAAAGGAGCGTTTATCCAGAAACATTCTGCCGATTATCGAACCTGTTAAAAATTCCAATGCTTTAAAAAAACTTTTATCAGAATCCCAAAAAAACCAACATCCCTTCTATCTAATCCAAAACCCTCAGTCCGGTGATTTCCTGACTGCTGAAGGGGTAGATTTTTTAAATTCGCTACCCTCTGCCAATGCATTGATTATTAAACAGCCGATTGAAACACTTGATGAAACACCTAAGCTATTAATCGTAAATGAATCTACTCCGATATTGGAGAGTGACTGGCTGAACAATCAGACAGCTGTACTTTTACCAGAGGAATTTCGATTGCTCCAAAAGATAAAAGGTCCTAAAATTCTGTCTCAGGATGTGTTTACACGACTGCCTAAAACTATATTCTACCAGGAAGTACCGGATGAACTCTTTTCAACTACCCATCTGTCCTATAAAAAACGTGGATTTGTTGGATTTAGTGATTTTTCGATTGACAGCCGTATCTATTATGAAGGTGGTTATCCATCCCCAATATTGAGTCTGCATCTTGTCTATTTCGAAGGAAGAGTACTTCGGATACATCATTTTCTTTCCAGCGAAGAAGCCCCTTCTCAACAAGACAAATTTTTTGAACTGATGAACGAAGTTACTGACTGGTTGAAGAAATTGTGCGGGGATACACCAACTTTAGGAATTCAACTGTTGATCGATTCAGTAAACATACAGAAGTTTCCCGGAATGGGCGTGATGCGTAAAGCAGCAGTCATGCATCATTTAGAGCTGATGTCCAGATATCTGGATAATCAGTTTTTGGATTGAGGCTGTTAGAATTGCTGATAAATCAGATAAATTTTTTGTAAATTAACCACTTATTCATTCTTCTATCCTATTGAACAACAAACTGCAAAAAGAAAGTGAATAGAGTAAAAATAAAAAAGTAATTATTACTAATACCGGTGGAGGTATCGGCAGTGTCATTCTAACCAGATGTCTAAAAGAAAAATATTATCTCATTGAGACAGCTCTTAGTCATGGTAGTCTGACTAAATCTATGTATTGGTGATTCTCCTGCCTCAAATGGAGAAACTCTTTGATACGAAAAGTATTAAACACGCGATTTAAGTGTTGAACAATATGAGAACGATCAATGATAAACTTCGCTTTGGAGAAGACTTGTGGAATTAATTGAAAATAGTGGATATTCATATCTGTGACTAGAACACGTACCTTCTCTGAATCGGGACATTTCTTAAATCAATGGATGAGGTTCTTCAATTTCCAGGAAGGAAGCAGATCAACTAATTCTTCCTCCGGTTTCTCCATTGATACAGATAGATCTCATGTTATCTTCAAGGAAAGTATAGGTACAAAATCCATCCAACATCAACACAGAAGGTAAACAGGTTCATTTTCATATAAGGAGATACACTTCTGTACTTTTAAGAACACGGCTGACTGTATAATGGACACCTTAACAGAGAGAAGTGATCAGATGAAGAGAAATTTTCTCTTTTAATAACACAACAATCTTCCCAGAAAAATGCTTAGCAATACAGCAATGAGAAGCAACAAAATAAGATTGAGACATCTAATGACAGGTATAAGCCAAACAAAAATAACACTGTTTGGCCAGTTCCATGACAAGAGGTAAATAATTAAAGGAATCAAAGCGAATTCTAGTAACCTTTATTCCGTTCCAACTGGTTGTAAAGGGCTCCTCTGAACAGGCACAATGAGGAACAGAGAACTTAAACTGGCATAGATGATCAGTTCCAATTTATTATAGAGCAAAAAAAGACAGAAGAACTGAGATTTTATTCTCAGTCCTGCTGTCTGCTTCCCCTTTAAAATATATGTTTGTACTTAAATCATGGAATCCAATGTTCCTGACTGTCAATCGTTTCATCCCTTGACAGTGCTTCTCCATTATCGTCAAAGCTGCCACCCATATTCATACTGCCAACAACGATTTTGCTGACAACTTTATTTTTCATTGTGACTTCGATAATCTTCCCCACAGTCACATTGTCCAGTTCAATAAAAACTTCCTTGTACATTTTTTATTGTTAACAGATTTAAATCCAAATTCAGAAGGCCGTCAAGTCATTCAAAGGCAATAAGCGCATGCGAACAACCCCTATCACCTGCTCCCTGTCGATCAGTCCATAATCTCGACTGTCATACCCATATTCTCTATTGTCTCCTAAAACCAAATAACAATTCTTGGGGATGACCGCTTCCCGGCTGATATCATACTGATCAAAATCAGCCGTGTACTGTCCCCCATTTTTTTGGGCTTCATTGATTTCATCAATGATAAATTTCTCATCCACTACCTCACCATTCACATAAAGAAAATCCTCTGAATACTTGATCTGTTCTTCCGGCAAACCAATGATTCGGCGAACCTGCTGCGTCTCTCCCCGACGAAACAGTACCAGATCAAACCGGTTAACTGCTTTCGTCTTTTGAACCAGAACCGTATGATTATCCTGTAATGTCGGCATCATGCTGTAGCCGTTAACTTTGGTAATTTTAACAAATAACGAACTGACAAACAGGAAAAGAAGCACCGCAGCTAGGAATGCCGCCCACAGCGCCCCTGCCCCTGTTCTCATACGGTGTAACAGGGTTCGCTTTTTACGCAAGACTCTTTTGGGGGCACTTTTACTCTCCCGTGGCTTCTTTTTCCTCGTTGAAGCCGGTCGTTTCGCCAATGTCTTTTGATTAGAAGACACATTGGTTACCGATTTCGAACGCTTCTTTTGACCGATCACTGCAACAGCCTTTTTCTGCGGTCTGCTGTTTGCTTTTCCTAAACGGCTTTGGCTGGCAGAAGCAAGTGCCGGTCGTTTTCTTTTTTTCCTGGCAGACGGGTGCTTCCCGACTTCCCCTTTTTTATTGCTTGGGGTGTTTTGAGGGGAGGAGGGTCTTCGTTGATGGGTTGAATTCTTTTGCTTTAATTCTCGACTCATTCATCCTCACTGGCTCCTTCTTCCTCAAGCTCGGACTGGTTCACCTTGTAATACTCAAAAGCAGTTGTCTCATAGGTGATCGTCTTCTCAATGTCTGCCAAAAACTCCTCCGCCAATTCACCATTCCCGTAAAAATTTCCGCTCACCAAGGTCGCATTCACCCCTAGCTCAGACAAGGAGGCATAGTACCGGTTTAGAGCCGATTGCCCCTCCGGTGTATTCACAGTACTGGCCTTCTTGGTAGAATAAGCCGCCAAGGTGGTCGCCAAATAGCGAATGTTCTGCTGTGAAGCTACTTCTGTCTCTTCCTGCTGAGCAGCTTTCGTCAATTCTGCTTTGAAATCTCTAAGTAAATAATACGAGCGAACAATTAACGCAGAATCATCAGAAGACAAATTAATCGACTGATAATAACTGGCATAGCCTGCGCCGCCTCCACAAGCAACAGCCGATATTAATAGAACAATGACGAAAAGCAGCGCCCGTTTGCGTCGTTGTTTCAACCTTGCGATGGCAGCCGTCCATCTTCTTCGCTTTTTCTTATTCTTAGGCGGTCGTTTCGGCAATCGTTTTAACTTCTGACTTTGAAAAAAGATCTGAGCTAAAAAGTAAAGGGTCAGCAGCAGGAAAATAATCGCTCCAGCCACAGCTCCCATAATAATCCAAGCAAGTATTGTCATTTCCAGTACTCCTACTCTTCTTTAACGTCTTTTCTTCTTGGGCGTTCCAGTATGACTATTCTTTGACGGTTGTTTTTTCTGCGTACCTTTTGCGCCCTTCCCATTCTGTTGTTTCTTTTTGCGGAAAAGGGTAATCAATCCAAAGATCACCACAACTGCTGCGATAAAGCCGCCCACAATGAGCGCAATCAGCTGCCAATTGATTCCTGTTTCCTGCGTCAGACCGACATCCCGCTCATTGTATTTTTGTGCTTCATCCTCTGTAATCTCAAAATCTTCCGTCCATTCCCAGCGCTGTTCCCCAGAAGTGGCCAGAACATGAGTCGTGTAAGAGCCGGCTTCCATTCGCTCCCCATTCATACTAACCGGAAACTCCATAAAGGAGTTTGGCGCCATTCGCATAGAAGTCTTTTTCGCTTCATACAAAACGGTATTGCTGTCCTTTTTCATCACCTGTGCTTCCACAGTCAAATCATTTAAATACGCCGCAATCACATTAGAAAAATTAATGTACACAGAGTTGCGATAGTTTAACTGCCCCCCATAGGCACGGTTAAACTGAAGATCAGGGACAAGCTCTGTGTCACTCTCTTGTAATAGAATGGACACCACATAGGCATACTGATTGATAACCTTAGACCCTCCATTAGAGTCTGTGTCCTCTGTCTGCCCCGCCTTCATCATTTGCAGACCACCGGCAATGACTCCTTCAAAGCTGGTTTCAGGCATCTTAACAGTAAGCGGCACTTGCTTTGTCTCACCGGCTGCCAATTCCACCGATTCAGGACCCGTTACCAAGTCCTCAAAAGCGAAAGCCAATGATGCATCATTTTCAATGTCACGATTGGCATATTCAATAACCCCTGTTTTATTGGTTTTGGCGCCATTCAATGCCAGATTGACAGTGATTGCTTCTGAGCCTGGATTACTAAAAATAACAGAAAGGGTCTGTTCCTGACCAGGGGTCATCATTAGCTGATAATAGCCCAGATTCGGGTTTAGTTGATTTTCCGGAAATTCAAGACTATAAGTAAAACCTGCTGCAGAAGGGGATTCCCCTTCTGCAGCTTCCTCTGCTCCCCAAGCAGTTATGTTCGTTGCCGCCACTGTGAAACTCAGCAGAAAGAAACTGATGAACACCTTAAAAAAATTATTTACATTCTTTTTTCCAAAGTCTTTTCTCATTATAATTATCCTCATCATTTTTATTTATAGTGAAAACAAGAGACGTGTTCTATGTATATACATTGATTGAAAAAGTAAGCTGGTAAATAATTACCAGCTTACCCCAATAAAACATAAAACTAATGGTTCTTTATTATGCAGTAGCACCCATTGTCCAAGTAACTGTTGCATTATAAGTATCCAAAGTCATTGCAGATGCAACACTTGCAGGGATAGCCAATTGCACAGAGTTTGCATCTGTTCCAGGAGTACCTGCTTCAGAAGTTGCACTTTGACCAAATTCCAATGTCCATAGACCGCTTCCTTCGCCAGCTGCTGCAGAAACAAATGTTTGTGCACCTTCTTCTGTGCTCAATACAACGGATGCCGGAACTGCTGCTGCAATTGTTCCTGTTCCTGATGATGCCAATAGTGGGTTTGTGTATGTGATTGATGCGCCATCAAGCGTTGTTGTGCCGTTTGTAAATTGGCTTGTCAATTCACCGGTAATTGTATACCCAGTGTATGAACCAGTCACATCACCAAATGATACGATGTTACCACGTGTGTTTGTTCCATCCAATAATTCAAGAGCTGCAGCATTTGCTGAAGTAGTACCAACAGTAATTTGACCAAAATCTAAATCAGATACAGCAATAATCCCTTTACTGATTTCTTCTGGATTTGGAATTACTCCTGGTGTTTCTGGATCAATCCCAGGTCCTTCTGGGTTTTCTGGATCGACGATGTTATCTGGACCACTTGGATCAATTTTACCTCCGACAACTTCTACAGTGCCTCGTGAATCTAGTGACTTTTCGTCAGCACTTGCTGCTGCTGATCCTACTGTTGCTGCTCCGATTGTTGCTACTAACGCTACTGCACATAATTTTCTTAATTTCATTTTTTGTTCCTCCTAGATTTTGTGTGATATATATACAAATGGA